>NZ_JAELUD010000119.1:0-6454 GCF_016429185.1 Aquitalea sp. ASV11 | reverse complement strand
CCCCCCCCCCCCCCCCCCCCCCCCCCCCCCCCCCCCCCCCCCCCCCCCCCCCCTCTTTTTTGCGTTCGTCTCGTGGGCTCGGAGATGTGTATAAGAGACAGCTGCACATCATGCCATTTGCTGGTCGACAGTTGAAATACATACAATTTTATTAATTGCAAAGCAAGCTACATGTAATTCAATAATAATCTGACCACAGCCATGATTTCATCATGTTGATGTATGCCGGAAATTTTAATATTTTAATGTCATTACGGCTGCATTGCCTACTTATTTCATTCAAGCAAGACTTCCATTGAAAATGGCTCAGAAATATCGCGCGTTATGCGCGCACGTTGGTAAAGCGGGCAGCATTCGTGCTGCTGCATTACAGCAGTCACCTGCAGCACCCTGCAGAAACGGAAAAAGCCCAACACGATGCATGCATCGTATTGAGCTTTCCGGTGACTCTCCCATCCACGCGAAAGAAGAAGGAGTCAAAACCCACCAGGTAAGGTGAGGTACAACATGAAGAGGCATTCAGCGTTGGCGCGCTGTTTGCCTCTTTTTGTAACTCACATTCTAGATTCATCCCCGCGCCCTGTAAACGCGCCCCGGCCACTCCGCGCCACACCAAACCGACTCAAATCCATCACAACAACCCCACACGCCCACCCCGCGCGGTTCTCCCGCTCACCACCACCCGCCACGCCACGTTGCACAGATCACACAACGCCACACCCGCCCACTCAGTAACACACCACCGTGCCCCGATTGAGCCACTCCATCAGCCCCCAGGCCAACAACACCGCTCCGCCTGCAACCACCCAGCCGTCCACCCACCGCCCAAACAGCATCTTCACCACCAGCGCGATAACGCTGGCAATAGTAAAGATGAGCATGTCTGGCGTGCTTGTCATCTCCATTGCATCCCCTTGCGTGTAGGGCATCAGCACTGGCGGCATGGCCAGTCACCGTATCAACCAGCCCTGTGATGGCCAATAATGAGGGATGCGTAGTGATTGGCGGGCATTTCCATGCAATCCGATTGGCATGATTGCAACACCGCACACACCATCACCACCCACGTCCACTCCTAATCCTTGGCTGTGGCCACGCCACTTGTAATCCATTCGGACTACATCAGCCCCTTTCAGCCCCTGCATTTACAAGCAGGCCGTTTTGTTGACATCGATTCGCATTTTCTTGCAACGCCTATCATTTTGTTACGCATTTTTACTTAAATGGCGTGCCGGCATATCCATTTATAATATTAAGCAGAATAAATAGAACACTTAAAAATCAATCAGGGATTCATCATGAAAATTGCAAGCTTGCTGGTCAGCGCAGCATTGTTGGCATCACCACTGGCACATGCCAATCTGGTGCAGAACGGGGATTTCAGCCAGGGCTGGACTGACTGGTCGCTCACTCGTGCCGCGTTTGGTACCGATATCTACCTTCCGGGAAACAACACCATCGGTTTTGGTGCCGTTTCTCCGCCTTACATGGATACGATCAGCCAGACTTTGGCCACGACGGCAGGAAGCAGCTACGCACTAACCTTTTCATTTTGGAACGGTAATTACAATAACAACCAGTTGAATGCGCTGATCAATGGCCATATCGCTGAAAGCTTTAGCAATGTGAATGCAGGCATCGGGTATACGCCCAGCCAGTACGTGTTTACGGCAACTTCCAACAGTACCGTTTTATCCTTCTCTGGCTACAACGTGCCAAGCTGGACCTACCTCAGTAATGTTGCAGTCAATCAGGTCTCCCCCGTCCCGGAACCAGAAACCTACGCACTGATGGGAATGGGCCTGCTGGCCATTACGTTGAAGCTGCGCAAAAAGAAACAGGGCCAGTCCTCCGCCGCGCTGTCGGTGTAAGGCCCTTCCCGGTCTTGCTGCCTGCGGGTGGCAGGACCGGGTTATGGTTCACCCCCCCTCGCCTTGCCTCCCGCCTCGCTGCTTAGTCCACATGCCCCTTGGCCAGGGCCGCATTCCCCGCCACGTATCGCTTCCACGCCGCTACCCAGTCCGTGGCCATGGCTTTCTGAGCGGTGGCCAGCGGCAGGCTGCCATCACACACCATGTGATACAGCACCACTTCCAGTTGGTCTTTCTTGGCGGCATTCCATTCGCTCTTGCGCGGAGGCATACCTTCATCGAACCCGGCAAATGCATACAGCTTTAATGCGCAAAGCAACCAGCCAAGTAGCTTGTGCATTTGACTAACCTCAGTCAGTTTGTTGCGCGTTGGCATGCAAGGGATAAATATCCCACGTTGTCACAATCCCATTCGCCAGCGCATCGCCCATCTCGGGCTTGGCGCATTGTTCCTGCCGCTTGCCCTTCTCCTCGGTACCCTGACACAGCATTACCTTTTGCGTGCCGAGCAGAATGCTGGCATCCCGGTGATAAAAGGCGATGTAGCCATGATGATTGGGGATGTGCACCCACTGCTCCACCAGGTCCGGGTTGGCCTTGCCGTCGCTGTATTTGATGACCCAGTCTTTCAGGTAGCCCATACGCCCCGCTTGCAGGCTGCCATCGACGGCATAGTTGCCATGCAGTCCGACAAAGGTTTTGTCCAGTGGCTGCTCATCGGAGTACTGCCGCTGCACCCCACCCAGGAACATGCGCGAGCAGGAGGATATGCAGAAGCCGGACAAGGCGGTGTTGAGCTTGTGCGCCCGGATGAATTCACCCACCGCGTAACCGGTACGGGCATCGCCGCCATGTGAATTCTTCAGCACCACGGTATTGATGTCAGGATGACTCTCCAGCGTACTTTCCAGCACCCGCAGCTCGATGCCAGTCACCGGCCCGGACATCAGCACGGCCTGGCCACGCACTTCCACCTCCATCGCTTGCGTGACATTCATCACCGCCAGCAGGGCAAAACCGGCTGCCAAACTTCGCTTCATCTTGCTTCCTTCGCTGCGGGAGATTGCCCCGTCGTGGATGATACAGAATTTGCGCCCAGGTACATCCGCCGCAGCACATCCGCCAGGTTCTTCACCGGCTCGTTACCGGGGGTATTGGGCAGGCGGAAGGAGAGCAAACCCGCCTGACGCACGGCGGCGTCGCGCTTTTTGTCTTGTTCTTCCTTGCCACGATGACTGCTATCGTCCAGCTCGATCACCGCTACGATGCTCAGGTCCTGGCGGCACACCACAAAGTCCGCCACTTTCTGCCGCATGGTGCCGTACAGCGCATAGTTCTGTTCGCCAGTACCACCCTTGGTGCTGAGGATCTGGCTGAAACCCACCTGGGCCAGCACGATGAAGTCTGGCGACAAGTGTTCCACCAGCCGCCAGTAGCAGCCCTGCTCACGCTCCGACAATAGGGTTTTGTTTTTCAGGCAGAAGCGGGCATTACCGTAATCCACCGGCTTCTTGATCACCGGCCGGAACACCCTCTCCGGCTGCGCTGCCGACGCGTGTTCCATGCGCGGCTCTCGCCAGCGCGCATTCTTTTTCCTGCGCCCCCGCCCGCTGCCTTGCTTCTTGGTCAGCATCAGTGACAACACGCCAAAACCAGCTATCAGGATTAACGGCCACTTGAGCGCCTGGAAGATCGGTGCCAGCAAGTTGTTTGGTGTAGGGATCACCTGCGGTAACTGCGGTGCAGGCTGAACGGCGGGCTGGACCGGCGGTGCCATGCTCGGCTGCACCGATTGCCCTTGCTGCGGGGTTTGTGTGACAGGAGTCAGCATCGGCTGCACCTGCACAGGCGCGGCTGGCTGAACCGATTGCACAGGCGCGGGCTGACCGGCATTGGCCACGGTACAACCGGGATAGTTGCTGTAGATCACCCGCCCGGTTTGCGGGTCGGTACAGGTGTACACCTGGGCGGATGCAGTGGCGCTGGCAAACAGGGAGGATAAGAGTAATAATTTACGCATTCAAACATCATATTGCGAAAGCTTACCGGCGGCCAGAGTGAAGCGCTCCTGGATGGGGTGTGACAGAACGCACAGGCAAGCCGCGCAGCAACCGAGCCCCACATGACCTGGCTTCTATACATCGGCCTTTCCTTACTGCTTGCCTTGGCCATCTTCATAGCGACTTTCCAATACCGTATCTGGAAGATCAAAAAATACGGTGACCCTCGCTACCCATGGCACCTACGCGGACTGATGAAGGAACAGCCAAACCATGTTCATGAATTCAAATATGCAGACCTGCCGATTACCGTCTGCAAGTGCGCACGAAGTAGGCCAGAGATCAACAAGCCGCCTAGTAGCGAAAATGTTGCTTAGGGAGAAAACGTTGGGGGTATCTGAGTCCATTTCTCTGAGGATGTTGAATTAATCTGCTGATTGGGTCTCCCGCGAAACACCTCGTAATTAGTCAATAATTTTACACTATGCACAAAAATAAATTAACGTAGCATTCGCATTATTCATAACGATTGAGCCTAAAACTAAGCCAATTGCATTTATCTAAAATTTTACCTGTTAGGTAAGTAACCTTCACAAAAAAACGAAACCAAATAAAAATAATTATTAAAGAGAAAAGTTGCTTCACAATGCTAAACATTCGCACGAAACAGACACTAAATTCATTATTTCCAACAACTCAGATCTAAAATTTCAATGTTAAATTCGTTCATTTTCAACGGAAGAATAATTCCACTTCGCCCCGGTCAAGATGTGGAATTAATTACCAGAAGAATATACGCAGCTGACTCAATGACTCTATTAGTCGGCCCTAACGGATGCGGCAAAACTAGAGCGCTAAGAAAAATCGCATCCGTTCTGAGTAGTAAAAACCCAAACAAAAGAGATATTGCCGATTTATATTGGGAATCGGAATATGACATGCCGAATACTTATGCCATTTACTATACGCCCGTTCCATTTGGCGTTGAAATGCCACAATCTGGCAATAGATTTATAAAATTGCAACCGGAAAAACTTAAACACAATTCCGAACTGCACGGAGAAATAAATAAAGACTTAGAATCTTTCTTTAAAATTAAAATCCAACACAAATTAAGATTGAATATTATAAGCCACGGCTCCATCAGAAGCTTGTTTTATAATTTTTATCATACATCAAAAAAGATTAATAAAATTGCAACAATACGTGAAGGATTTCACAGCTACATAGACACTTTCATAGAGACCAATCAGAAAATTAATGATTTACGCAAAAGTGGGTTTGATTACTTCTCACCAGAGATACAAGACCTGAATGACGTCAACGAAAGAAATACTAAAGAATTTGGCGCAAAGCTAAAGGAAGTAATTGGAAGTCAGTTTATATTATATCTTCGTGCTTATGAGCACGCGTACTCCAACCACAACAAAACAGAAAAAGCTTGCCGCCAGTTACTAACCAAGATGGGCCTGCTAAAATCACTACTTGAAAGTGAACCACAAGGGCCGGCAGGCGATAGCTTTGACAGTACATTAAAAACAATTTCGGAAATATCAAAAATTGTTAATGACAACAAGCTTACAAAGAATGAGTACTTTATTAATTACAATCAGCTCAAGGAAATTGAGCACCTAGACATATCAAAATTTGCTAAAATAATTTACTCTGACATGAGTGCAGGGGCGGCTGCCCTAATCGATCAATTTAGCAAAATTCTGCATCATAGCGATCTAGTATTTAAGAGAGATCAGTGCAAGAAATTACTAATTCTAATTGATGAGGGTGATGCATTTTTGCACACTCACTGGCAACAACTTTACATTGACTACCTCGATAAAACCATAAGCGAAATAAAAAGCAAATTTGACACCGTCCAGGTTATCATAACAACTCACTCCCCAATCGTAATGTCGGACTTTCCAAAGAACTGCATTGCCATGCTAGATGAGCCTCCCGATAACGATGACATATTTGAATTAAAACAAGCAACAACACCTTCTGCATCATTTGCTGCACCTCTCGATATGGTAATAAGACATGCCAATAATGCAGGATCTCTAGGTTCTTTTGCAATCCGTACAATAAGGAAATTAATAGAAGACATAGACGAAGGCAAAGAGATCAATCCTGGAGTCGTAGAAATTATTGATGACAAAGTAATCAAGAGTGAGATTGAGCGACTAATTAATGAAAGAAAAAATCGAGTAGAGAACAGAGAATAGCAATGCTAATTAATATACAAGACGCATGGGACAGTGAATGTCAGAAAAGACATCTACATCATGTAAGTAAAATTATTGAAAGAGAATTTCCTTCAAGCAATAAAATACTTGAGTCCATTCTCCGAAAATACAAAGCAAAAGACATTGCACTAGGCTCACCTCTGCAACTCAGGAAAATAATTCGCACAGTGAATTTTCTTAAAAATAAATATGGGAAAGTTGCATTTGATGACTTCACAAAACGATGTAAAGTAGTATTCGATTACGACACATTCTCCGACAAGAAAAACAAGGGTTGGAACTGTCTCTTATACACATCTCCGAGCCCACGAGACGAACGCAATAATCTCGTATGCCGTCT
>NZ_JAELUD010000118.1:0-6498 GCF_016429185.1 Aquitalea sp. ASV11 | reverse complement strand
CTGTTATTGCCCGGGCTCACCACCATGGCGGGCAAGGTGCCGTGAATGCGCGGCTTGGGAAGCAGGGCGGGCCGCCAGACGCGATCCGCCGGAATGGCGTGGAAGCTGTTCTGGTAGGCGCTGTCGCGGCTGCCGTGGTGGCTGACGCGGCTGATCAGCCAGCCATGCGGGGCGTCGGCAAAGGCCTGCTCCAGCTTCAGCACGGCACCGGGCTGTAGCCAGCTGACATTGCTGTCGCCACTGGCCATGCATTGCCGGCTGACCGACAGCTGGTGACGGATCTGCGCCAGCCGGGCGGATTCCTCGTCATCGCGATTGTCATCGCCCCAGTCGTAGTCCTCGCCATGGGCGGCGGGCACCTCCCCGGCAAACCCGGCACGGCCATCGGGCAGTGGACTGGCGGCCATGTCGTTGAAGTTGCGCCGCCGTGTAGCCTGCAGCATAGGACGGTGCCGGATGTTGAAGGCGGTGACCGCCTCGGTGCCGACACTTTCCAGCCCGGCCTGCTCGCGCAGGGCGACCGGGTGCAGATTATTGCGGCTGTAGTGCTCCAGGTCGTTGCCAAACAGGATGACATCCTTGCCGTCGCTGGACTGGCTGAACTGGAAGAAGATGCCGGCATGGGCGGCCAGGCGGGAGAGAAAGGCCAGATCGGTTTCGCGGAACTGGGTGAGGTGCTCGTACACGGCTTGTGCGCCGGTCAGGGTGAAACGGAAATCGCTGCCCTCCAGCCCATGCTGGCGCAGCAAGGCTTGCATCACCTGCGCTACCGTCATGTTCTGGAACAGGCGGGTGGTGCGACTATCCTGCAGCAAGGCCAGGCGCGGGCCGATGTCGAAGGTGTACAGCGTTTCTTCCCGGCTGCTGCGGCCGCGCTGCGCCTGACGCACCACCCCGTGCCAGCTGCGCTGTCCTGCCTGCGCGTCCGGCAGTGGCGGGATGCCGGGAATGCGCAGCGGCGGTGCGGTGGATTGCGGGGTGAGGGTGAAGGTGACCGGCTGGCCGATCAGCGGGGCGAGGGGCAGGTCGCGCTCTGGCAATGTCACCGCCACGCTGAGGTGGTAGGGGCTGTCCAGCGCTTCTTCAAGCTGAAAGGAATGCACGGACGGTGCGAGCTGGAAACGGGTGGGGAAGGTGAGCTGGTAGGGGTTGCGCATGGGCTGGGGCCTGGGGTGGGTCAGATGGTGCTGCGCGTTGCCTGACAAGGGATACATTGCCAGGGTGGTAACAAGCGTTGCTGTCTGTGGTTTGCAGGTGTTGCCATGCCGTGGTGACCCTTCATGCCGGTGGAAATGGATCGGGCATTACACCGGGCGAGCCTGTGACCGGCAATGTCTGTTCAGCCAGTTTTACCGGCAGTCCTGGTCAAAAGACGTATTCATGGTGATGGGGGGCGATGTCGGTGACGACGCGCAATGAAGCCAGACAAATGCAGGGCGGGCAAATGCAGGGCGGGCAAGGGGAGGGCATGTGCAGCCCTGCCCCTGCTAGTGAGTGATATCACCCGAGGGGTAATGGACTGCCGGGTGGGGGACGGCCTGAGGATGTGCGGGAGATTTTGTTGTGCTAGCGGGCACTACTGCCGCCGACCCGCAAACCCAATGCCACAGCCAGCTGTGGCAGGCCGGGGAAAATGGCAATCTGTCCGGCAAAGCGGGCTGCGGTGTCCTCGTGCAGGTGTACGCCTGCCACGGCCACGCCAGCGGCGAGTCCGGCGGCAATGCCGGAGGCGCTGTCTTCCACCAGCAGGCAATCGGCAGGGGCTACACCAAGCAGGCGTAGCGCATGGTGAATCAGCGCCGGGTCCGGCTTCCAGGCATTGACTTCGTAGGCACTGATGATGGCATCGCCAAAATAGGGTTTCAGCCCGGTGCTGTTAAGGCTGGTTTCTATCTTTTCGCGCGGGCCGTTGGAGGCTATGCAGCGCGGCAGTTGCAGTGCGGCCAGCAAATCATGTGCGCCGGGCATGGTGTCCAGTTCGCTTGCCAGCAGTGGCAGGCTTTGCTCACGGAACTGACGGCTGAACAGTTCACGGTCCAGTTGCGGAAAGTGCTGGCTGATGTCGTCCAGAAAGCGCGCATAGGGCCGGCCACGGAAATGCTGCAGGATGGTGGCTTCATCCAGTGCATGGCCATGCTGTTGCAGGATGCGCCCGATCAGCCGCGCGGACAGGCTTTCGCTGTCCACCAGTGTGCCATCGCAATCAAATATCACCGCCTCGATCTTAAACACCTGTCTGTCTCCTGCAAGGGTCAGTCATAGCAGCTTGTTATAACTGCTAGTGGCCGGGTCGACTACTTCTCATGGATGCAAGTCACCAGAATGGTGCGCCAGCTCATGTCCGGCACAGGGCAATGATGATGGCACAGCCCGGACGGCGCTGCATACAACAAGGAGGAGACGAAACATGAAACTTTCAACACGGCTGGGGCTGATTGTGGGGCTGGCAGCATTGGGCGGGCTGTTGCTGGCCGTCATGGGCCTGGTGTCCTTGCGCAGCACCATGCTGGAACAGCGCCATGAAGCCATCCGCACGGTGCTGACGCTGGCGGCGCAGCAGGTGAAACATTTTCAGCAGCTGGAGCAGGGCGGCCAGTTGAGTCGTGCCGAGGCGCAACGTCGCGCCATCGACGCCCTGCGCAGCATGCGCTACCAGAAAAGCCTGTATCTGTGGGCGCGTACCACCGGCGCGCTGGGGCTGGTACTGCCGGGCGACAAGGGTGTGGGGCAGGTGGATTTCGGCAAGCAGCTGCCGGATGGCCGCCATGATTTCAACCGTTATCTGGATGTGCTGGCCACGCAGGACATCGGCTTTGTCGAGCTGATGGTGGTGAAGCCTGGCGGCAGTGACGAGGTGCTGAAAATCAATGGCGTCACCCGCATTGACGGCTGGGACTGGGTGATCGGCTTTGGTGCCTGGACGGATGACATCCAGGCGGCATTCTGGCAGGCGGCGCTGCGCTACATGCTGACCGGGCTGTTGTTGTTTGTCGCCATTGGTGCGGTGGCGGTGTGGATGGCGCGCAAGATTTACCGCGCACTGGGAGGCGAGCCGGAACTGGCGGCCCGGCTGGCCGGGGAGATTGCCGATGGCAAGCTTAACCAGTCACTGGATGTAACTGCCCCTGCGGGCAGCCTGATGGCCTCCATCGCGGTGATGCAGGGCAATCTGCGCGGCCTGATTGGCGGCATTCAGGCTAATGCCAGTCAGGTGGGTCAGCTGTCGCATCACCTGGCCACCCAGATGGCGCAGATCAACGACGCCTCGCGCCTGAGTTCCGCTGCCATTGCTTCCAGTGCTGCGGCCATCGAGCAACTGGCGGTCAGTGTCGACCATATCTCCCAGGGCGCGCGGGAAACCGAGGACAATTCCGGCCGGGCCGCCACGCTGGCCGAACATGGCGCGGCACTGGTGCTGCACGCCGGCGAAGAAATCAGCCGTGCTGCCAGCCAGGTGAATGATGCTTCGCGGCTGATTGGCTCGCTGGAGCAGCGTACTGATCAGATTGGCGATATTGCCAGCGTGATTCGCGATATTGCCGACCAGACCAATCTGTTGGCGCTTAACGCCGCCATCGAGGCCGCCCGTGCTGGCGAGCAGGGCCGTGGCTTTGCCGTGGTGGCGGACGAAGTGCGCAAGCTGGCCGAACGCACCAGCACTGCCACCGCGCAGATTGCCAGTACGGTGCAGGCGGTGCATGCCGACACCGCCGCCGTGGTGCAAGGCATGCAGGCCATGGCGCCGCAAGTGGCCATGGGGGTGCAGATGGCGGCACAGGCAGGGGATGCGCTGCAGCAGATCAACAGCGCATCGGCCCAGGCACTGGACAAGGTGCGCAGCATTGCCACTGCCACCACCGAGCAAAGCCAGGCCAGCAATAGCGTGGCGCAGAATATCGAGCAGATATCCGGGCGCATGGAGGAGTCCAGCCACGCGGTGGCACAGGCATGCCAGCATGTAGCACAGCTGGAGCAGCTGACAGCAGCCTTGCACCAGTCAGTGGCCCGTTTCCAGGTGTGAGCGTTTCCGGAGCGGGCAGCGCGGCTTGCTGGTCAAATTGAACTGTGTTCAAATCCGGAACCACTCAGCAAGGAGAAACGACATGGCAGGCAGTATGGAGCGTTCGCTGGCAATCCTGGAATTGCTGGCCCGTAATGGCGGGCAACTGCCGCTGCATGTCATTGCCGACACCCTCAACATGCCGCGCAGTGGCGCGCACCGGCTGCTGGCCATGCTGATCGAGCAGGGCTATGTGCGCCAGCATGCAGAGAAGGGCGAATACCAGCTATCGCTCAAGCTGGTTTCGCTGGGGCTGATCTACCTGTCCACCAGCGGGGTGGCCGATGTGTCGCAACCGATTCTGGAAAACCTGGCGCGCAGCTCGGGCGAGCTGGCGCGGCTGGGCATCATCGAAAACGAGCTGATCACCTTTGTGGCCAAGGCGCAGGGCGCACGCTCCGGCCTGCGCTACGACCCGGACATGGGCAGCAACCCGCCGCTGTTCTGTACCGCCAGCGGCCCGGCCTGGCTATCCCGGCTGGATGATGAGCAGGCCTTGCAGATTGTCGCCCGGCAGGGCTTTGGCAATGGCCACGACTACGGCCCCAATGCGCCGCGCACCATTGCCGCCTTCCTTGAAGTGCTGCATGCCACCCGCAAGCGTGGCCATGCGGTGGCGGTGGACAGCTACGAACCGGGCATGACCTCGCTGGCCGCGCCCATCATCAACCCGCTCAACCAGAAGGTGGTGGGCGTGGTGACGCTGGCTGGCCCCACCAGCCGCATTCCGGCGGACCGGCTGCCGGAGCTGGGCAGCCTGTTGCAGGATGCCGCGCGCGAACTGGGTGAAGCCTCGCTGGGTTCGCTGTACTTCAAGTCCTGATTTGCGCTGTTTTCCCATGCATGGCCCGCTTGTCGGGCCATTGCCATTCATGGGCTCGATGTATAGCAAAGCGTTATATCTGCTAGAGCGATAGTGCTCTTTTTTAATGCATGGCGCGGGAACACAATCCTCGCATGCAAACCTCTATCCCGACTCTGTTCATGCGTGGCGGTACCTCACGCGGGCCCTTCTTCCTGGCAGACGACCTGCCGCAGGATCAGGCATTGCGCGACCGTGTGCTGCTCGCTGTCATGGGCTCGCCCGACCGCCGCCAGATTGACGGCCTGGGTGGAGCACACCCGCTGACCAGCAAGGTCGGCATCATTTCCCGCGGCAGCCAGCCCGGTGTGGACCTGGACTTCCTGTTTGCCCAGTTGCAGCCGGACAAGGACACGGTGGATACCACCCCCAACTGCGGCAACATGCTGGCAGCGGTAGTGCCTTTCGCGCTGGAGCGCGGCCTGGTGACGGCGCAGGGTGAAACCAGCACCTTCCGCGTGCTCACCCTCAATACCGGCATGCAGTGCGACGTGACGGTACAAACGCCGGGCGGCCAGATGCGTTACGACGGCGAAGCCCGCATCGACGGCGTGCCCGGCAGCGCCTCGCCCATCACCATCAACTTTCTGGATACCGCCGGTTCGGTGTGCTCCGGCCTGCTGCCCACCGGCAAGGTGAAGGACGTGGTGCAGCTGGACGGCGTGGGCGAACTGGAAATCACCTGTATCGACAACGGCATGCCGCTGGTGATGCTGCGCGCTGCCGACCTGGGCCGCACCGGTTACGAAAGCGTGGCCGAGCTGAATGCCGACACCGAACTGAAAACCCGGCTGGAAGCGCTGCGACTGCAATGCGGCCACCTGATGGGCCTGGGCGATGTCAGCAAGAAAACCTATCCCAAGATGTGTCTGATTGCCGCGCCGCGTGATGGCGGCAGCATCAGCACCCGTTGTTTCATTCCGCACGTCTGCCACGACGCCATCGGCGTGCTGGCGGCGGTGACGGTGGGCACCGCCTGCGTGCTGGAAGGCTCGGTCACCGAGGGCATCGCGCAGATGCAGCCCGGCCTGCGCCATCTGGTGTCGGTGGAACACCCCACCGGCGAATTCTCGGTGGACCTGGAGCTGGACCCGGCAAACCCGCAAAACGTCATCCGCGCAGCACTGCTGCGCACCGCACGGCTCATCATGCGCGGAGAGGTCATGATTCCCTCCGCCATCTGGAAAGGACAGCAAGCATGATCATCGACATCCACGGCCACTACACCACCGCCCCCAAGGCGCTGGAAGACTGGCGCAAACGCCAGATCGACAACCTCTCCACCCCGGAGCTGGGCCCCAAGCCCTCCGAGCTGAAGATCTCCGACGACGAGCTGCGCGACACCATCGAAAGCAACCAGCTGCGCCTGATGAAGCAGCGCGGCTCCGACCTCACCATCTTCAGCCCGCGCGCCAGCTTCATGGCCCACCACATCGGCGACTTCAACACGTCCTCCACCTGGGCGGCCATCTGCAACGAGCTGTGCTACCGCGTCAGCCAGCTGTTCCCAGACAACTTCATCGGTGCCGCCATGCTGCCGCAGTCGCCCGGTGTGGACCCGGCCACCTCTATTCCG
>NZ_JAELUD010000117.1:0-6600 GCF_016429185.1 Aquitalea sp. ASV11 | reverse complement strand
GCCACGCGGCAGCAGCCCGTCCTGCCATTGGCCGTCGCGCCATAGTCGCTCGTCCGGAGCATGCACCAGCACCCGTTCGTCAAAGCGGGGGCGCAGGCTGTCGCCACCAGACTCGATGACTCCCATCTCGACCAGCAGTGCGCGCACATGGGCAGACTCGGACGAGGGCAGCGGCAGGTAGTGGGCACCGGTGGGGTAGCGCCATTCGTCAAAGGCACCCGCAGCAGCATTGCCATCCGGCTCCGGGCCGTTCAGCACCACAAAGTCGCGATAGCCTTCGCGCACCAGCTGCCAGCCGGCAAACAGGCCCGCCACGCCGCTGCCGACAATGACGGTATCCACCTGGCGTGTGCTGCCGGGTGACGGCAGCCTGGCGGTATCGCGCAGGCGATGGCCTTCCGCCATGCCGGGGCGCATCACTTCGACCGGCAGGCCCCAGCCCAGCACCTGATGGCAGCCCGCCAGCAGCGGCAGACCGGCCAGCGCGGCGGCCGTGCGCAGAAAATGGCGGCGCGCTAGCTGCATGGCTGAACCCTGCGGTCGTGCGTGCCGATGGCGTGCTTGCTCAACTGTGTATTCCTTGTCTTGAGGCTTGCCGCTGTTGCGCGGGGTGCGTCATCGGCACTAGCGGATGACCTGCGACCAATCCTGCTCGAAATAATGCACCAGCAACTGGTTGTTCAGTTCATTGGGCTGCACCTTCCACGGCTGCATGTCGGGCGGGAAGAAAAACATCTGCCGGGTGGCCTCGCGATCCAGGAATTTCAGCGGAACCTGGTAGCGCTGCGGCGGGGTATACCCCGGATGATGGGCCGCGAGGATGAAGCCCCACTCGCCAAAAGAGGGGACATAGGCGTGGTAGGGGGTAGTCATGAGGCCTGCAGCCTGCAATGTGGCGTTGATGCTCCAGAAGGAGCGTGGTGCGTGGTAGGGCGAGGTGGACTGCACTACCGCCAGACCGTTGTCCGCCAGATGGCGCGACAGCAGCCGGTACATCGGCACCGAGTACAGCTTGCCCAGTGCAAAATTGGATGGATCCGGGAAGTCCACGATGATGGCATCGAATTCGGCGTCGTGCTGTTCCAGCCAGCGGGCCGCATCCTGGTTCACCACGTTCAGGCGCGGGTTGTTCAGCGAACCGCCATTGAGCGCCACCAGCGGTGCCGAGGTACGAAACAGCGTAGTCATCGCCGGGTCCAGATCCACCAGCGTGATGTGCTGCACATTGGGGTATTTCAGCACCTCGCGCGCTGCCAGGCCGTCGCCGCCACCCAGAATCAGTACTTGCCGTGCCCACGGCAGCGCTCCCAGCACTGGATGCACCAGTGCCTCGTGATAGCGGTGCTCGTCACGGCTGGAAAACTGCAGGTTACCGTTGATGTACAAGCGCATGTCGTTTTTCCAGCGTGTCAGCACCAGGCGCTGGTAAGGAGTGGTTTCGGCATGGATCACCTCGTCGCCGTAAATGGCTTTTTCGTTCCAGTGCGTCAGCATGTCCGACACCATGAAACCGCCGCCCAGTACCATCACTACCACCAGGCTGCGCAGGTACTGCACTGCCGGCCGCAACAGCTCGTGGCGGAACACGCGGCAGGTCCACACCGCCACTGCCGCATTGGACAGCCCGAACAGCAGTGCCGAGCGCGCCAGTCCCAGCCTGGGGGCCAGTACCAGCGGAAACAACAGGGATACTGCCAGCGCGCCCAGGTAATCGAATGTCAGTACACGGCTGACCAGCTCGGCAAAGCGTGCCTCCCGCTGGTTCAGCGCCCGCATCACCAGCGGTATTTCCATGCCCACCAGCACGCCGATCACGAAGACCAGTGCATACAGGGTGAGACGGAAGGATTCACCGGTCCAGGCAAACACCGCAAACAACACACTGGCGGACAAGCCGCCGATCAGCCCGACCAGCAGTTCGATCTCGACAAAGGTATCCAGCACCCGTTCGTCTTTCACGTACTGCGACAGGTGCGACCCCACACCCATGGCAAACAGGTAGCAGCCGATGATGGAGGAAAACTGCAGTACCGAATCGCCCAGCAGGTAGCTTGCCAGCGCGCCGGTAATCAGCTCGTAAGCCAGGCCGCAGGACGCGACAACAAAAACTGACAGGATCAACAGACGATCACGCATGCGGGAAACTATGAAAAATGGGTAGAATGGGCGTCATTATTGCTCAAGTCCGTAAAGGATGCCGCATGCCCGACGCTTTTTTGCACGCCCTGTTTGCCTATCTTGCCTACCTCGGCTGCGGCATCATGCTGTTGCTGGCATTTTGCGTGCTGTACTGCTGGGTCACACCGCTGGACGAGCTGCAGTTGATCCGCAAGCACGGACAGGCCGCCGCCCTGTCGTTTGGTGGGGCCTTGCTGGGCTTTTCGCTGACGCTGGCCTCCAGCGCCTGGCACCTCAACACCCTGTCCAGTTTTGTGGTCTGGGCCATGCTGGGCCTGCTGGTGCAGATCATCGCCCACCTGCTGCTATCGCGCTGCCTGCCTGATTTGCAACAGGCCCTGCAAGACAACAACACGGCCATGGGTGTGTTTGCCGGCAGCATCCAGCTGGCTGTCGGGCTGCTCAACGCCGGCAGCCTGTCCTGACCTTTTACCCTGCGGTGGCCTGCCCGGCCGCCATTAACCGGAGCCTTACGCCATGAGCCTGTTCTCCTTCATCAAGAAGCAGTTCATCGACATTCTGGAATGGCAGGAGGAGGGCGACGGCGTGCTGGCCTGGCGCTATCCGATGCAGGATAACGAAATCCAGTACGGTGCCAGCCTGACGGTGCGCGAATCGCAGATGGCGGTATTCATCAACGAAGGCCGGATTGCCGACGTGTTCGGCCCCGGCATGTATACGCTCAACACCCAGACCTTGCCGGTACTGACCTACCTGAAAAACTGGGACAAGCTGTTCGAGTCGCCCTTCAAGTCCGACCTGGTGTTCGTCAGTACCCGGCTGCAACTGGGCCGCAAATGGGGCACACCGCAGCCGGTGACGCTGCGCGACAAGGATTTCGGCATGGTGCGCCTGCGTGCCTTCGGCATCTACAGCTACCGCATCACCGACCCCAAGCTGTTCTACACCGAGGTGAGCGGCACCCGCGAACGCTATACCGTGGACGATATGGAGCAGCAGCTGCGCAACCAGATGGTGGCCGACATGGCCCGCGTGCTGGGTGGCAGCGCTGTCCCCTTTCTGGATATGGCCGCCAATCAGGGCCTGATGGCCAGCACCTTGCAACAGGGATTGACGCCCACCTTTGCCCGTTACGGCCTGGCGCTGGACAACTTTGCCATCGAAAACATCTCGCTGCCGGAAGAGCTGCAACACGCCATCGACAAGCGCATTGCCATGGGCATGGCCGGCGACCTTAACCAGTACACCCGCTACCAGGCCGCTGAAGCCATTCCGCTGGCTGCACAGAATGAAGGCGGGTTGGCGGGGCTGGGTGCCACGCTGTCGGCCGGTCTGGGGGTAGGGCAGGCGATGGGCCAGGCCATCCAGCAAAGCCTGGCCACCCCGCAGCCCCCTGCGCCTGCCGCCGATGCCGCTGACAGCCCGCAAGCCAAGCTGGCCCAGCTCAAAGGCCTGCTGGACGCAGGCCTGATCACCCAGGCCGACTACGACACGGCCAAGGCTGACATCCTTAAAAAACTGGTGGGCTGATGTATCGCGTAGCCTGTCCTGCCTGCGGTGCCGAAGTCCGCTTTCACGCCACCACCTCGGTGCTGGCGGTCTGCCCCTATTGCCAGAGCACCCTGCTGCGTGATGCCGACAGTGTGCGCGACATCGGCAAGATGGCTGCATTGCTGGACGATTACTCGCCGCTGCAGATTGCCAGCTGCGGCATCTGGAAAGGTCGCCAGTTCACTGTCGTTGGTCGCATCCAGCTGGCCTACGATGCCGGCATGTGGAACGAATGGCATCTGCTGTTTGATGACGGCAGCAGTGGCTGGCTATCGGAAAGTGTCGGCCAGTATGTCCTGACCCTGCCACAGACCCTGCCACCCGCGCTGCCTGCATTCGACAGTCTGCACCCCGGGCTGTGCTGGGAGTACAAGGGCACGCTTTATACTTTCAGCGACATTCGTCAGGCCCGTTGCGTGGCTGGCGAAGGCGAGCTGCCATTCAAGGTCGGAGCGGGCTATGGCGCACCGGTGGCCGATGCCCGCAGCGGTGGCCGCTTCCTGACCCTGGACTACTCCGCGAACCCGGCACAGCCTGCCTTGTATCTGGGTGATGCCGTCACCCTCAAGCAACTGAACATGCAGCGTCTGCGTGACGCACGCATGATCCAGACTGCCACCGGCAAGCTCAAGGGCAGCGTGCAACAGCTGGCCTGCCCGCAATGCGGTGCCGGCCTCGATTACCGCGCCGGTACGGCCACCCACCTGCACTGCCCGTCCTGCCACAGTGAAGTGGACATTCGTGGCGAGCAGGCCGAAGTCATTGCCCGTCACCAGCAAGCAGGCAAGACCCCCGCCTTTACCCTGCAGCAGGGCGATGTCGCCACCATAGACGGCAAGGAATGGACGCTGATCGGTACCTTGCGCTGGGAAGAAGTGCGCAACCGTAACAGCAGCTGGAACGAATACCTGCTGTACAACATTGACCTGGGTTTTCGCTGGCTGACGGAAACCAGTGACGGCTGGTATCTGGGCACGCTGATGGACGTGTGGGTGGACAGCGAGACACCGCAATACGTGATGCGCGGCAAACGCAGCTATGCACCGTGCTATCCCGAGTACGCTGCCCGCATCAGCTATGCCGCCGGTGCTTTCCCGTGGCGGGCCGCCATCGGCGATGTGGTGCAGATCAGCGAGTTCGAAAACTGCAAGGAGCGGCTGGCCCGCGAACAGAGCAAGTACGAGATCACCTGGTCGTGCAGTCGCGAGGTCAGCCCGCAGGACATGACGCGCTGGTTCGGCCGCGACCTCGTCTCCCCACAGGTGCCGCCGCAGAACAGCACCATCAAGTCGATGGCAAAGCTGGCCATCATCGTATTGCTGGTCATCAATGTGCCGATACTGTTTCTGAGCAGTGAGATTTTCTTGACCCTGTGCATCATTATTTTTGCACTGCTCATACTGTATGCCCCGCTCGGAGAAAAACGGCAAGCGATGCGGCCGGTTTTTTATCTGGCCTACTGCATCGTCATCATCCTGATTGCCACCCTGATGAACCTGTCCATCATGGGCGATGACGGCAGTTACCGTAGCGGTAGTGGCGGTAGTGGCGGTGGCCACGGTGGTGGTTTCTCCGGTGGCCACAAATGAGGCATCTGGGCGAACATTTGCTGGCCGACCTGTACGACTGTGCGGCCATGCCGTTGGCGGATCCGCAGCATGTGGAACACACACTGCATGCCGCCGCCGCCGCCGCGGGTGCCCATGTACTGGCTGGTCACTTTCATCACTTTGGTCCCGGCCAGGGTGTTACCGGCGTTTTGCTGCTGGCGGAATCACATATCAGCATTCACACTTGGCCCGAGCACGGCTACGCCGCAGTGGATCTGTTCTTGTGCGGCAGTGCTGCCCATCAAGTCGCGCTGGCTGTGCTGCAGCAGGCATTCGAGGCTGGCCGCATCGAGCAGCGTTGCCTGTCGCGAGGCATCATGGTTCCGGTCACTGACAGTGACAGGGTAAGGTGAAGGCATGCGGTGATACGCCGGGCGAATTGCCTCGGCATCACTCCTGCCAAGCGGGAAACGGGCAGTACCGTGTGCTGGTGCCACGCTGATTTCGCTCACGCTTCAGGCCGGGCCAGAGCACCATCCGGATGACACAATAGCCGCTTGCAGCAGCATCATCCGGCTCCTACCCGTATCGACCAGACAAGAAAAAAGCCAACCGGTGACGGTTGGCTTTTTCTTTTGCAGATCAAGGATCTACAGGAATCCGGTGTGGAGCGGGCGATGGGAATCGAACCCACGGCACAAGCTTGGGAAGCTTGGGTATTACCATTATACGACGCCCGCGAAGGGGTGCATTGTAACCGGCTTTTCTCTGGCTGGGTAGTCGCTTGTGTATCCCTGCAGCGCGGGCCTGGGCTGCTTGCAGGCATGCAGCGGCTGATACAAAAACTGCACACAAACCCACTTGATTGACAGGGGTTCGCGCGCGAGCATGCCGGCCATGCTTGCGGAATAAAACGGCTGGCCGCAAGGCGACGGCCGGGCGAACAGGGAGTGGGTGATGGCGGAAGAAGAATACGAAATCGCGGGTTTGCATGAAAAGCTGCTGGAAGAAGAGGCGGAAAAAGGCCAGCTGGCACAGAAGATTGCGCTGCTGACAGCGATTCTGGCCACCATTGGCGCGGTATTCAGCTACCAGAGCGGGGCCAAGCAGAATGAAGCGCTGTTCCTGAAAAATCAAAGCATTCTCAAGCAGTCCGAGGCCTCGGACGCCTGGGGCTACTACCAGGCCAAATCCACCAAGGCGCATCTGGACCAGCTGGCGCTGGTACTGGTGACCGACCCTGCGCAGAAAGCCCGTTTCCAGGCGGATTTGCAAAAGCAGCAAACCCAGCAGGCCGAGCAATTGAAGAAAGCCCAGGCCTTGCAGGAGGAGTCGCGTCGCCTGAGCGAGGAGTCCGAAC
>NZ_JAELUD010000116.1:0-6725 GCF_016429185.1 Aquitalea sp. ASV11 | reverse complement strand
GTACCCACTACTGGGGGAATCCAAAAGATGAAGAAAGAAGGACTAACAAGAAAGCAATACAAAAACAGTGGTACCCTCGATACGACCCAGACAGGTTAGTGGAAATTCCTTATAACAGCGCTGACAGTGGGGGGTGGTATTGGGTCTCAAAGATAATAAATGCAAAAACCGGGCTGATTAATATATCACGCCATGCGGATAGAGGGCTAGCAAGTGAAGTGATTGGCCGTGTTTCCGTAATGGTAAATGGCGGTGGAAATGGATACTTTGACAGACAAGGATTCGCAATTTTTCTTGCCAATTTCTTACTTAACAGCAGGCTGGCCGACAGAAGCATTACCAAAAACATAACGAGAAATAACGGGAAAAATATGATTACAAAATCAATTACTGTTGATTTTTCTCCACAAAGGAATAAAAAGTGACCCACTCGATAAAAGTCATTGCAGTTTTTTTTGCCCTACTGAGCAACCCCGACCATGCAGCAACAATCAAAGTCACCAGCAAGCCCATCAAAGAACCTTACAAATCATTTGAAGAAAAATTGCCAACCGGCTGGAGTTCAGATTTCCTGATACGAACAATAGCACCCCAAAAGGATAAGTCAGCATTTGTTGGTGCAATCATCAAACCGTGGCCTGGAGAAAATGGGAAATTCATTGTTGCGCTTTGCACCACCAAGGATGGCATTTCAAGGCGTCTGCTTGATCTTCGAACAGACGGCTGCTCAAACGAAAGCTCGGAGCTCTATGTTGGTGTTTTTGGACTGGAAATAACAAAAAAGCAATCAGCGTATATGCTATTGGCTAAAACAGAGATGCCAGTGACTGACAAGGTAGACTGGACTGCATCCAACATAGACGGCAATGATGCTGACTGCCTGAGCAACTTCAAGGCATGTAACAAAGGTAGTTCATTTCCAGATGTGTGGACATATATTGACAATACGCCCTATCGCATCAATAAAGAAAATCCAACATTTGGCATTAATGCCGAGTGGCGAAACAATTTTGCTGGCAGTGGCAGCAGCACTTCATCTGGACTGTATTTGATTTCCCAGTTTAATGACAAGCTGAAAGTCGTCTTTTCTGCCCCGATGAGTTATTTCAAATCGATTGAAGGGGAATGGAATAGCAAGCACACAAAACAGATGGTTGAAGAAACCTTTGCCAAAAACTATCTGATCATTTCAAACAAAGAAACGCATGGCTATAAAAATATTCTGTTACGTGAAAAAAATGGAACATGGCATAGAACTTATCAGTGGGATAAAGAGAAGAAAGTCTATATTGGCCAGTAGTTATCGCTAGCCTGTCACTATCAAAGCCCACAACACCAACGCCCCCCATCAAGCATGCGAACGGGTAACCGGGCGAGGTAAGTAATCGCCTGTGTGCGGCGGATGCAAGCCAGGCTTCATATCCTGCGCGATACCGCACCAGCCAAAGGATTGCAGCCTTCGCAACACTCACATGGCAAACACTTCCTGCAAGGTTTCCAGTGTTGCTGTCAGCGTTTCGTTCTCCACCTCACCTAGCTTCTTGACCAGTCGGGTCTTGTCCAGCACACGAATCTGATCCAGCAATATCAGGCCTTGCTTGCCCTGAAATGTGACCGGTATCCGGTATGGCGCGGGTTTGCTACCTGTGGTCATGGGGGTAACGATGACCGTGCGCAGATAGTCGTGCATCTCTGCCGGTGACACCACCACACAGGGGCGGGTTTTCCGAATTTCGCTACCGACGGTCGGGTCAAGATTAATTAACCAGACTTCACCGCGCCTTACCATGTCAGCGCCTCATCACCGTCATTACCGAAGTCCGGGTAAACCAGCGCATCGTCTCCGGCATCAGCCACTGCCTGACTGGCTTCAGCCCAACCTGCCCTGACTTGCACTTTGGGCTTGGCCAGCATGATGCCTTCTGGCGTTACCGTCATTTCAACTTCGCCGTCAAAGCCGAACTGGGTAATCAACGCCTTGGGAATGATGACCCCTTGCGAGTTGCCCATTTTCCTTAGCATGGCTTTCATCACGTTCTCCTTGTGGGTGTGCAGGCACACTGCTGATTAATGTTATAACTTTGTTATTACATCAGCAAATGCTGCATGTCAACAAATCATGTCGCAGCCAACATTTCTTGCCTCGAAGGGGGCGATCCACCGTACAACGCTGCCGAATAAATCCATTTCCCCAATCGAAAACCACCGCACCGATGCCACCCCGGGCCCCGTCAAGCATGCCGACGGGTGGCCGGGGCGAGGTCTTAAGCGCCTGCCCTGTTTGAGCGATTTGACGTTAGCAAATCGCGAGTTCAGGCGCGCCTCGCTCCGGACGGGGCCTGTCGGGCAGCCGCAGGCCATGCTTGTGGGGTGGCCTTGGAGGTGAAGGAGGGCTTGGCCAGGCAAGCCCTCCTTCCCGTCCGCCGCGCGGAAGCGGCAAGACAAAACATCATCCGCGCAGCGGATTCAAACCCCTTACCTGCACCTCTTGCCAGTGTCTCCGCGCCCCTCTACCCTTGCCGCTGCTGGTCTCACTGCGTAGCCTTTCCGGGTTGCATTCCAAACATGCATCCGGGTTTGGCGACCCAGTTACACCAGTACAGAAAAGCCGCATTCAGCGGCTTTTCTCACTTGCGTCTGCATCCTTCAATGGCGGGCCAAGTGGGGAGACCTTATCGGTCTGCCGGTGCTGGTGCCGGTTCGCCAACCCCGCTTCGGCCTGCCACCCGCGTTTGGCGACGCGCATGGCAGCCTTCATCACTCACCAGAGGGCCTAGTCATGGCAAATACCGGATCAAACACAAGCAAGCATCCCCCTCCCCTTACCCTGTTCTACCTCGGCAAACCCATCCGCCTGCACCTCCACCCCCACACCTGCTGCCTGCGCGCCGACGACATCCTTGCCCTGTTCGGCAGCCGACTACGCCAACGACTACAACAACTGCTCACCACCCAGCACTGCACCCACCAGCAGCACAGCAACACAGACATCTACTGGCCTGAAGCCACCCTGCAACGTGCACTGCTGCAATGCCATCGCCCCGCTACACAACGGCTGCGCCACTGGCTGAACCGCCAAATCCTCCCCGCCCTGCAGCAACGCCCAAGCGATGCGCCACGCCACGACCAGGCACTGGCCATGGCTGCGGAGGCCGGGCAGCAGATCAGCCATGCGGTATTACGTGCGGTACTGGAACAGGGACAAGGCTGGCAGCACGGCCATTGGCTGCTGACGCTGCGCTTCACCCCCAACCACGCCAGCCGCCATGCGCATGGCCGACTGGTGACGCTCAATAGTCAGGCCACGCCCTTGCAGGCATTGGCCCAGCACATTGCCAGCCCGGATGGTTTACCCAGCAGCAATGCCGAGCTGCTGCGGCTGGCGGAGGCTTGCCATCAGCTATTGGCCAGACGGATGAACAAACAGGCGTGGCGGGTGGAGGCGGCGGAAGGCCGGACAACGGGACCGGAGTAAAACCCGGCGGCGTGCCGGGCCAGGGTCAGCCCAGTCGTGCAATGCGCGCAGCGGCGGTGTCGATATGCGCGCCCAATGCGGCAATACAAGGAGTAAAACGGTCGGAGAAACCGTCATGCGCTAGTAGCCGGGCGTGGAAGTCTTGCGCCAGCGTCAGTGCTTGCCGCCAGATGTCGGCGGGCACTTCCGCGCGCAGATTGGCCTCGGGCAAGGTGTCGGCCAGTGCGCCACCGCCACGCGGGGCAAAGGCCATGGGCAACATGTCGTAGGCCGGGGCCAGTTGGTAAGGGCGGCCATGCAGGCTGGTGAAGGACAGGTTGCCGCTGTGCATGTCGGTATTGCCAATCAGCGTGCCAAACGCCCACAGCAAGGCGGCGCCGGCGTGAGACTGGGGCGTGACATGGCCCGCCGCCACCAGCCGCTGCACCACCACCGGCCACGGTGCATGGGCGGCGCCGACAAATTCGGCATCCAGCGCACGCAAGGAGAACACCGCCACCCGTCCCAGCGGGCCGATGCGGTCGAAGCGCGGTACTTCCAGAAAGCGCTGGCTGCCGAAATCCCACAAGCTGGTGCTGACGCCCAGCACGGCCAATGCCAGGTGCTCAGCCAGCAGCAAGTCGCGCCAGCGCTGGCTGACGGCGTTGTCTTCGGCAGCAGTGAATTTCACCAGCACATGGCCGTGCTCGGTATAGGCGCAGAACTTGGGTTGTTCGCCCCCGGCAGACGAACCGGGCAGCTCGCCCGCGCTGGCAGCCAGCGCCAGCGCCGGATAGTGCGCGGCTCGCTGCACCGGCTGTGGCTGCGGCATGGACAGGAAGTGCTGACGGGCGGCGTCGCCAATCAGCAGGTTGCCAATGATGTCATGACCATGGGCCAGCAAGGCGCGCAGGATGTCGGCATCGCCCCAGTGCTCCGGATTGGCGGGCAGGCCCAGGCTGGCGGCGTGGGCTGCTGCATAGGCGCGGCCCAGGTAGCCTTGCGGTCGCATGTCCTCCAGCCACCACGGCAGCCCGCTGCTGTGCAGCCATACGCCATCGGTCTGTTGCATGACAAAGCCGTCTGGCCTCACCGGCCGCAGGTGGCCCAGCTCCACGATCTGCCCGGCATCGCTGACACGATAAACCGGCACCGCCAACTGGCTGCGGGAGCTATCACGCAGTGCGTAGTGAATAGCTGGCCCGGCCCCCAGGCGCAGCACCTCGTCACCCAGCGCTGCCAGCGCACGGGACACCGTTGGCTGACTTAGCCCTGTTATTTCAACAAGTTGCCGCGCGGTGCGCAGTCCGCCAGCCAGTTGCTGGCGCAGGGTTTCGGCATGACGTGACATGGCATGAATGAATAATTGAATAGATAAATGAATAGCTATTGTAGTAAATACGGGGGCAGTCGTCACCAGTTGGGCATTTGTCAGTACCTGCCTGGTAATGACAGTGCAGCGGATAAATTATTTGTCATTAATCTTCATGACGTGGGAATAATCCGGTAAAATGTAAATATTTGTTAACGCATCACTGGAGAATGTTGTGAAGATTTGCACCGCTGCTGCCCTTATCGCTGCCGCACTGCTGACCGGCTGTGCCTCGGTCGACATGGCGTCCAAAGAAGAATCCGCCCGCGCCAAAACTTTTGCCGCCCCTTCCGCAGGCAAGGCCGGGCTTTACATTTACCGCAACAGCTTTGTGGGCAAGGCGCTGAAGAAAGACATTTTTGTTGATGGCAAGTGTGTGGGTGAAAGCGGCCCGGACGTGTTCTTCCGCACCGAGGTGGCTGGCGGGATGATGCACAAGCTGGACACTGAATCGGAATTCTCTGCCAACACCATCGAGTTGATGACCGAGACGGGCCGTAACTACTTTGTCCGCCAGTACATCAAGCTGGGCGTGTTTGTGGGCGGTGCCGGGCTGGAGCCGGTGACGGAAGAAGAAGGCAAGGCTGACGTGCTGAAGCTGGAACTGGCCAAGGGCGGCCATTGCGACGGCACGCCCTGATCTGGCAACGGGCTGTCACACATGTCAACGCCGGCGCTTGCCGGCGTTTTGCATGCTGCGCTGGCGTCATGGCGCGGGCTGGCGTACCAGCAGGTCTTCGTAAAACGCGCCGTAAGGCAGGGATGGATGGCGGATCTGGATTTCCAGAATCCACACACCGGCGTCCGGACAGTCGGCAAAGTCGCCCAGTTTGCCCGCCTGATAAATGGCGTGCGGAAAGTCGGACACGCGGTGGCCCCGCACTTCCAGATTCAGCTGCCAGCCCAGCGCTGCCGCGCGCTCGGCAGCATAGTCGTATAGCGCAGTCCCGGCACAGCCGGTGGCTTGCCAGTGCTGGCTCACCATCTGCCACAAGGCATGGCAGGCATCCACGCAGGCACGCATGGCCGGGTTATTGCCGGTGACAAAGCTGGCTCCGCTGTCCCCTTCGTGCCCATCCCACACCACACCCAGGTCGATGAAATAGATATCGTCCTCGCCCAGCACATTGTCCGGGTCGTTTTTCTGGTTGAAGGTTTTCAGCGTGCTACTGCCAAAGCGGATGACGATGGCGTGCCAGATGCGTTCCATGCCCATGTCTTCCAGCGTGGTCTTGGCCACCTGCTTGGCTTGCTGTTCGGTCATGCCGGGTTTAATTTGCGCGGCAATGCGGTGAATCGCATCAAAGGTGCGGTCGCGGGCGTGCAGCATCTTGCCAAGCGAATACTGCGGGCCAACGGCTTGCGGGCCGGGTGTCACGGTGGCTGGCATGTCACCTCCTGTGCGGGAAAGTATGGAAACCAGCCACAAAACTAGCATGGCCAGCAGCATGGCGGGCTGCCCTTGCTCGCCATCATTTGCCCCGGCGGCGACATGGACGCGGCATCTGCTGCATTACATTAGCAAATTCCCATACAGGCTTGTCATCCCAGCGGGATTAACCGCGTTATACAGACAGGCGGCGCTGTGCCGCGCATGGGTGCATTACCGGACCCTCCTCTTCCCCTACTGGAAAAAACCAACATGAAACGCATTCTGCTTTGCTGCCTTGCCACTGTTGCCCTGTCTGCCTGTTCCAGCCACAAAGCGCCGCAAGCCCCGGCCGTTGCCCCGCAAGCCGTGGCACCGCAAGCGGCCAAGCCGGTGGTGGACAGTGCAGCCCTGGCCAAGGCCGCGCTGGAGAAGAAGATTGATGCCAATATGGCAGCCAACCCGTCTTTCATTCCGTTTGCTGCCGACAGCCGCGAGCTGGATGAGGCAGGCAAAGGCCAGATCCTGCG
>NZ_JAELUD010000115.1:0-6871 GCF_016429185.1 Aquitalea sp. ASV11 | reverse complement strand
GCTTCGACCTGGTGGCGCGCCACCCGCGCCGGGGCGACCGTTCGCGCCGCTTTGACGACCGCTACCTGTTTCTGGAAGCCATCCTGTCGGCCCGCCAGCGGCTGTATCTTTCTTATGTCGGCCTCTCCGCCCGTAATAACGAGCCGCTGCCGCCCTCGGCGCTGATTGCCGAACTGCTGGACTGCTTCAAGGCCATGTGTGGCGATGAAGCGGCGGCTGGGCTGCTGGTGCGCCACCCCTTGCAACCGTTCTCGCCACGCTGTTATGACGGCCATGATGTGCGGCTGGCCAGTTTCGACCCGAGCTACGCCGCTGCACTGGCGACACCGCCCGCCCAGCCGCAGCCCTTTGCCTGCGTGCTGCCACCTTTGCAGTCCGCTGCGGTGGTCCACGTCAATGACTTCATCCGCTTCTGGAAGAATCCGCCGCGCGCCTGGCTGGCCGAGCGGCTCTCCATCCGCTTGCAAGGTCAGGAAGAAGAACTGCCGGTACGCGAACCCTTCAGTGTGGACCGCGATGCCAGCCGTACCATGCGCACCCAACTGGTACAGCGCATGCTGGCTGGCAAACCGGTGGCACCGGTACGCCAGCGTCTGGTGGGGGCCGGCTTGTTACCGCCCGCACAACTGGGGCAGGCCTGGCTTGGCAGCGAAACCGCCAGCGCAGCGCGTCTGGCGCATCGCCTGCCTGCCGTGCTGACCGAAGCAACATTGCCGCCGCTGCCTATCAGCCTCACCCTGCATGGCACCACGCTGGCCGGGGAACTGGGTGGGCTGCGCCCGGAAGGGCAGATCCGGCTGGTGATTGGCAAGATGAATGCCGCCGAACGGCTGGAGTGGTGGCTGACCCACCTGCTGCTGTGTGCCACCCGTCCGGCGGGCATCGCCTGCCAGTCCATGCTGTACGACGACAGCGGCCATTACCGACTGGATGACGAAGCGGATGCCACCGGGCTGCTGGAAGCCTGGGTGGTGCGCTGGCAGCAAGGCCAGCAACAGCCATTGCCATTTTTTGGCCGCACCAGCTGGGCCTATGCCGAACAGCTGTTCAAGCAGAACGACGCTCCGCAGCTGGCGCTGGAAAAGGCGCTGGACAAGTGGGACCCCAGCTTTGTCGGTGACTTTGCCGCCCCGCAATGTGAAGAACCGGTCAACCGGCTGGTGTTCCGTCACCAGGACCCGCTGGCCGATCCGCTGTTTGCCCAATTGGCAGAAACCCTGTTGCTGCCGCTGGTGGCCAGACTGGAGGGGCAGGCATGAGTCTGCAAGTACTGGACGCCCTCAACTGCCCGCTGGCAGGCGTCAACCTGATCGAAGCCTCGGCGGGTACGGGCAAGACCTGGACCATCGCCGCGCTTTACCTGCGTTTGCTGCTGGAAGATGTACACGGCGAAGCGCCACCGGGTATCGACAGCCTGCTGGTGGTGACCTACACCAAGGCCGCCACTGCCGAGCTGCGCGAACGCCTGCGCCAGCAGCTGAGTGATTTTCTCAGCGTGCTGCAGGGCGAGCCGACCAACAACCCCTTCTTGCAGGCGCTGGCGGCCCGTTTTGCGCCGGGCAGTGTGCGGGAACTGGCCGTGCAGCGCTTGCAAGCCGCTATCAGCGGTTTTGATGCCGCCGCCATCTACACCATTCACGGCTTCTGCCAGCGCGTGCTGACCGACGCCGCCTTTGAAAGCGGGCAAACCTTTGCGGCCGAACTGGTTAGCGACGACGACCGCCTGCTGGTGGAGGTGGTGGACGATTTCTGGCGTCAGCGCGTGGTGACCAGCCCCTTGCTGTCGCAGGTGCTGGCCGAGGCCGGGGAAACGCCCGATGGCTGGCTGGCAGAAATCCGCCCCTGGCTGGCCAAACCCTATTTGCAGCTGGTGCAGCCTGCCGCGCATGATTTGCAGCAGGCCTTGCAGCAGGTGGAACAGCACTGGCATACGCTGGCCGCCGACCCGGCCACCATCCAGGCCGGGTTTGACCTCTTGCTGGCAACGGCAGGTTTCAAGGCCACCAGCCACAGCCCGGCCCAGCTGGAACGCAGCATGGACGAGCTGCAACAGTGGCTGGCCGAACCGGACAGCCTGCCCATTATCGGCAAGGACGCACTCAAACAGCTCACCCGGCTGACCCCGGCCGCGCTGGCCAAGGGCATGAAGAAAGGCTTTGTCGCGCCGGAACATGCGCTGTTCCAGCGCATCGGTGACTGGCTGGAGGCCTGGGACGGCTATCTGGCCCAGCTGCAATTGTCGCTGGCCGGCCTCAAGCTGGAGCTGATTGACTGGGTCAACCAGGAACTGGCGCGCCGTCGCAGCCAGGAGCGGGTGCGCAGCTTTGACGACCTGCTCACCGAACTGGGCAATGCGCTGGCCGACCCGGTTGGCGGCGCACAGCTGGCTGCTGCGGTGGCGCGTAGTTTCCGCGTGGCGCTGATTGACGAATTCCAGGATACCGACCCCATCCAGTACAGCATTTTCCAGCAGTGTTTTGCCGTGCAGCAGCGCCCGCTTTTTCTGGTGGGCGACCCCAAGCAGGCCATTTACAGCTTCCGCGGGGCGGATATCTTTGCCTATCTGGATGCCCGCAGCGACGCCCCCAGCGCCCAGCACTACTCGCTGGATACCAACCGCCGTTCCGACGTGCCGCTGGTACACACCGTCAACCAGCTGTTCAGCCGTGCACGCCCCTTCTTGCTGGATGAAATTGCCTACCAGCCGGTGCAGGCTGCGCCCAGCTCCGGTGCGGTACTGGAGGTGGACGACGATGATGCCGCATTTACCGTGCTGTGGCAGGAGCCGGAAACCGACAAGCCGCTGAACAAGGACAGTGCCGCCCGTGCCAGCGCGCAGGGTTGCGCCCATGAAATTGCCCGCCTGCTGACGCTGGCCGGGCAAGACCGGGCCGCCATCATCAAGAACGCGCAGCGCCGTCCGCTGCGTGGCGGTGATATTGCCGTGCTGGTGTCCACCCACCGGCAGGGCGACCAGATACGTCAGGCGCTGGCCGAGCGCGGTGTGCCCAGCGTGGCGCTTACCCAGGAAAGTGTGTTTGCCAGCCGGGAAGCCGGCGAGATGCTGGCCCTGCTGCGCGCCTGGGCCGAGCCAGCCAGTGAAAGCCGCCTGCGTGCGGCACTGGTGACCGAGCTGTACGGGCTGGATGCCGCCCAGTTGTTGGCCGACGTGGAAGACGAAGCGCGCTGGGAGGCCCGTTTGCTGGCCAATGCGGCCGATCATCAGCGCTGGCTGGAACATGGCTTCATGCGCGCCTGGCGGCAGTTCATGGCGCGCGAGCAACTGGCCGTGCGCTTGCTGCCCTTGCCCGATGGCGAGCGGCGGCTGACCAATCTGTCCCATCTGGCCGAGCTGCTGCAAAGCGAAACCGACCGCCGCCATGGCATGGCACCCTTGCTGGCCTGGCTGGAGGGCAGGGTGGCCAACCCGCCAGGCGGTGAAGAAGCCATGCTGCGGCTGGAAAGTGATGCCGCGCTGGTGAAAATCGTCACCATCCACACCTCCAAAGGCCTGCAATATCCGGTGGTGTTCTGCCCTTATCTGTGGGATGGCGCGCTGGAACGACGCAATACCAGTTTCTGGCGCTACCGTGCCGCTGAACGCGCCATGCTGGCACCGGACGTGCTGGCCGACGCCGCCGTGCGTCAGCAAGCCGCCAGTGAAATGCTGGCGGAAAAACTGCGCCTGCTCTACGTGGCGCTGACCCGTGCCCAGCATCGGCAATACCTGGCCTGGGGCTGGGTGAAGGACATGCAAACCGCCGCGCTGTCCTGGTTGCTGCATGCGCAGGATTGTCCCGATCTGGCTGCGCTGCGCGAGCTGGAGCTCACCGCCGCCCAGCTAGCCAGCCAGCTGGCGACGTGGCAGCAAGCCCTGCCGCAGGCCATGACATTGCGCGCACTGCAGCAGGGGCTCAACCCCTTGCCTCTGGCGCAAGACAGCCGGCAGGACTATAGTGCGCGCCTGTTCGAGAGGACGGTTTACAGCCCGTGGCGGGTAGCCAGCTTTACCTCGCTTGCCCACGGGCAGAGCGGCAAGTCCAGCGAGCGACCCGACCACGACAGCACGCCGCAGCAAGTTGTGCCAGCGCAGGAAAATGCGTTGCCGCCGGACAGCCCGTTTGCCTTTCCGCGTGGCGCGCGCGCTGGTACTTGCCTGCACGCCATGTTCGAAAACATCGACTTCGGCATGGCTGATGAAGAACTGCAGGCCCCGGTGGCCGAGCAATTGCGACGCCATGGTTTTGCCGAGGAATGGCAGCCAGCTGCCATGCAGTTGCTGCGCCAGACGCTGGATGCCGAACTCGACCCCGGTGTGCGCCTGTCGGCGGTGCCTGCCGGACAAAAGCTGGTGGAAATGGAATTCACCCTGCCGGTACGGCAACTGGACGTGGCTGCCCTGCGTGCGGTGCTGGCCGACCCTGCCCATGGCATGGCCGAGCCGCTGCGCCAGGCCGCAGCGGAGCTGGATTTCCACACCGTGCGCGGCTATCTCAAGGGTTTCATCGACCTGGTGTTTGCCGTGGACGGCCGCTTTTATCTGGTGGATTACAAGTCCAACCACCTGGGCAATCAGCCGGACGACTATGCCCCGGCGCAACTGGTGCAGTCGGTGGCGCGTGAACATTATTATTTGCAGTACCTGATTTACTGCGTGGCGCTGCGTCGCTATTTCAGCGCCCGCCAGCAGGATTTTGCCAGCAGCTTTGCCGGGGTGCGTTATCTCTATCTGCGCGGCATGGGGCAGCCCGGCATGGGGGTGTGGTGCGACCAGCCTTCCGCCAGCCTGCTGGCTGCGCTGGATGATTTGCTGCGTTGACGGGAAGGGGTTGAAGGGAATGGGCATTGCCTTGCCATTGGCATGGAGTAGACTGCTAAACATCAGCCCCGCCACACAAGGCGGGCAAGCACAAAGGCTGCGATGCGGCCGGGGAGACAGGAATGTTTGAATCGGCAGAAATCGGCCACGCCATCGACAAGGACACTTATCGCCAGCAGGTGCCGGTATTGCGCGAAGCGCTGCTGGACGTGCAGTACGACCTGAAGGAAAAGGCTGATTTCCCGGTGTTGATCCTGATTCACGGTTTTGACGGCGCGGGCCGTGGCGAAACCATGAACCTGATCAACGAATGGCTGGACCCGCGGCTGATCGACACCGTGGCCTTCTCCACGGCCAATGACGAAGAACGCGCCCGCCCGTGGATGTGGCGCTACTGGCAAAAGCTGCCGGCCAAGGGACGTATCGGCATGTTTTTTGGTTCTTACTACTCGGATGCCCTGTTCGACCGGGTGTACGAGCAGATCGACCACGACGCCTTCGACCGCGAAATATTCGACATCATGCGGCTGGAGCGCATGATCAGCCAGGATGGCGCGCTGATCCTGAAATTCTGGTTCCACCTGACCAAGGACAAGCAGCGCAAGCGCCTGAAAGAGCTGGAAAAAGACCCGGCCACCCGCTGGCGCGTGACGGCGGACGACAAGGCCAATATGGAGCGCTACGACACCATACGCAAATATGGCGAGCACATGATCCGCCTGACCAATACCGCCTACGCGCCGTGGATCGTGGTGGATGGCGAGGACGCCAATTTCCGCAGCCTGACCGTGGGGCAGACCATTCTCAAGGCCATCCGCAACCGCATGAGCCAGAATGGCCATGTGGTGGATGCTTCGGAAGCGCCTCCCTTGCTGGCTCCGATTGACGACAAGGTGATCCTGGACACGCTCAAGCTGGACCAGGACATGGACAAGGCCACCTACAAGAAACGGCTGGCCGAGTTGCAAGGCAGGCTCAACAGCCTCACCCGCGACGAACGCTTTCGCAATCATTCGCTGGTACTTGCCTTTGAAGGCAATGATGCCGCCGGCAAGGGCGGTACCATCCGTCGTATTACCCAGGCACTGGATGCCCGCAGCTACCGGGTGATTCCGGTGGCCGCCCCCACCGAGGAAGAGCGAGCCAAACCCTGGCTGTGGCGCTTCTGGCGCCGGGTGCCGGGCAAGGGCGGCATCACCATCTTCGACCGCACCTGGTATGGCCGCGTGCTGGTGGAACGGGTGGAAGGCTTTGCCCGCGAGCCGGACTGGATGCGGGCCTATTACGAAATCAACGACTTCGAGCACCAGCTGTGCGAAAACGGCGCCATCGTGCTGAAGTTCTGGCTGGCCATCAGCAATGAAGAACAGATGGCCCGCTTCAAGCTGCGCGAAGAAACCGGCTTCAAGCGTTTCAAGATTACCGAGGAAGACTGGCGCAACCGTGAAAAATGGGATGCCTACAAACTGGCAGTCAGCGATATGGTGGATCGCACCAGCACCAGCAAGGTGCCGTGGACGCTGGTGGAAGCCAACAACAAATACTATGCCCGCATCAAGGTGCTCAGCACCATTTGTAATGCGCTGGAGGCCAGACTGGGTGCGTAGTGTCCTGTTGCTGCTGTGCTGCCTGCTGCTGATGCCGGCGCAGGCGGCTGAAGTCAATTTGCGGGCCGGGGTGGTGGTGGACAATGCCGGCCCCTACAACTTCACGCCGGACAGCCCGATGGCCGGTATCTACCGCGAGGCGCTGGAACATATCGGCAAGCACAGCGGTGTGCGTTTTGACATCGAATATTATCCGGCCCTGCGCATCGAGCAGTTGTTCGAGGTAGGCAGGCTGGATGTTGAAGTCGGGGTCAATCCCTCCTGGCGCAGCATGTCACCGGTGGGCGGGTTTTATACCCAGCCCATCGGCACCCTGGAGTTCCAGCTGTGCAGTCGCCTCGGCGGCAGCCGGCTGCGCAATCTGGAAGAACTGCGTGGCCAGCGCATCGGCCTGTTGCAAGGACAGCCGCTGGTCAGCTTTGCCGCCGATCTGCAGCGCCATGGC
>NZ_JAELUD010000114.1:0-6909 GCF_016429185.1 Aquitalea sp. ASV11 | reverse complement strand
GCCCTACGACCGCGCCAACACCAGCATGCTGCCCTTCTTGCTGTGCCCGTCCTGTCGCAGCGAATACCAGAGCCCGCACAGCCGCCGCTTTCATGCCGAACCCACCGCCTGTCCGGACTGCGGCCCGCAGCTGCAACTGACCGACCGCTTTGGCATTGCCCTGAATGGCGACCCGCTGCACGGCGCATGGCAGATCCTGCAGATGGGCCGCAGCATTGCCATGAAGGGCCTGGGCGGTTTTCATCTGGTGTGTGATGCCACCAATCCGGATGCGGTGGCGCGGCTGCGCCAGCTCAAGCATCGCCCCGGCAAGCCGCTGGCAGTGATGGCGCTCAACGTGGAATCCGTCCGCGCCTTTTGTGAAGTCAGCCCGCAGGAAGCCGCCTGGCTGCAAGGCCCGGAACGGCCCATCGTGCTGCTGCAAAAGAAACCGGAAGCCGACCAGCGGATGCCGGACATCGCACCCGGTATTGCCGCCATCGGTGTGATGCTGCCCTACACCCCGCTGCAATGGCTGCTGTTCCACGAAGCGCTGGGTCGCCCGCAAGGCGAGCAATGGCGCGAGCAAGCCTGTGAGCAAACCTGGGTGATGACCAGTGCCAACCTGTCCGGTGAACCCATTGTCACCAGCAATCAGGAAGCGCGTGAACGGCTGAACAAGGTGGCCGACGTATTCCTGCTGCACAACCGCAGCATCGTCACCCGCTGCGACGACAGCGTAATGGCGCTGCAAGGCGGCCAGCCGCTGTTCTACCGCCGGGCGCGCGGCTTTGTGCCGGACCCATTGCCGCTGGCTGACAGCGGGCCGGACGTTCTGGCGCTGGGCGCTTATCTCAAGACCACAGCAACCGTGCTGCGCGGCAACGAGGCTTTTGTCTCGCAATATGTGGGCGACCTGGACCACCCGCTCAGTTGCGAGGCGCTGGAACATACCGCCCAGCATCTGCTGGACCTGACCGGCGTCAGCCCGCAGGCCATTGCCTGCGATCTGCAACCGGACAGTTTTTCCAGCCAGCTGGCGCAGCAATGGTCGCAACAGCTGGGGATTCCGGTACTGCCGGTGCAGCACCACCATGCCCACCTGGCTGCCGTCATCGCCGAGCATGGCCTGCAAGGCCCGACGCTGGGGCTGGCACTGGACGGCTATGGCCTGGGCAAGAACGGTGGTGCCTGGGGCGGCGAACTGATGATGCTGGAAGGTGCCAGTTGCGAGCGCATGGGTCATATCACCCCCTTGCCGCTGCCCGGTGGCGACAAGGCCGCGCGCGAGCCCTGGCGCATGGCGGTGGGCTTGTGGCACCGGCTGGCCGATGCACTGCCCTTGCCACAGCACCTGAGCGAGCGCCCCGGCCTGCCCATGCTGCTGCGCCAGCTGGAAACCGGGCTCAACTGTCCGGACACCACCAGCATGGGCCGCTGGTTTGACGCCATTGCCGGCCTGACTGGCATCTGCCCGGAACAAAGCTTCGAGAGCGAAGCCGCACAAAAACTGGAAGCACTGGCTGCGCCCTGTGCGCCGCTGGCCGGTGGCTGGCAGGTATCTGCCGCCAATTTGCTGGACCTCACCCCGCTGGCGCGCCAGTTGCTGCAACTGCACGACCCGGTGGCCATTGCCGGCCTGTGGCACGCCACGCTGGCGCATGCGCTGGCCGACTGGGCCGCACGTGCCGCCAGCACCACCGGCATCCGGCAACTGGTGCTGGCCGGTGGCTGCTGCGCCAACCGCCAATTGCTGCAACAGCTATTGCCCCTGCTGCGTGACGCCGGCCTGCAAGTACACACCGCCCATGCCCTGCCGCCCAACGATGGCGGCCTGAGCCTGGGTCAGGCCTGGGTGGCCCGCCAGCGGCTGCTGCAGGGTAATGCGCAGCCATGGCGCTGATGCGTCTGCCCTTGCAGCGCAAAGACAATAACAAGGAGAACCAATATGTGCCTGGCCATGCCGGTAAGAATCAGCCAGCTACTGCCCGACGAGATGGCCGTAGTGGACGTGGACGGTGTCAGCCGTGAAGTGTCGGTCGCCCTGATCGACAGCCCGCAGGAAGGCGATTACGTCATCCTGCATGTCGGTTACGCCATCGGCAAACTGGACCCGGACGAAGCCGCCCGTACCCTGGCCTTGATGGAAGAACTGGCCGCAGGAGAGCAGCCGTGAAATATGTAGACGAATTCCGCCGTGGCGATGTTGCCCGTGGCATGGCTGCGCAAATCAGCCGTCTGGTGGACCCGGCGCGCGAATACCGGCTGATGGAGTTCTGCGGCGGCCACACCCACGCCATTGCCCGCTATGGTCTCACTGGCTTGCTGCCGGACAATATCAGGCTGATCCACGGCCCCGGCTGTCCGGTGTGCGTGCTGCCCATCGGCCGGGTGGATTCCGCCATCGAGCTGGCGCTGCGTCCGGATGTCATCCTGTGCAGCTATGGCGACACCCTGCGCGTACCGGCATCAAACAAGATGAGCCTGTACCAGGCGCGTGCCAAGGGCGCTGACGTGCGCATGGTGTACTCCACCAATGATGCCTTGCAGATTGCCCGCGACAACCCGCACAAGCAGGTGGTGTTCTTTGCCATCGGCTTTGAAACCACCACCCCGCCCACCGCACTGGCGCTGTTGCAGGCACGGCAGGAACAACTGGCCAACTTCAGCGTGTTCTGCAACCACGTACTCACCCCGCCCGCCATGCGCCATCTGCTGGCCGCGGGTGACGCGGTGCAGCTGGACGGCTTTATCGGCCCGTCCCACGTCAGCACCGTGATTGGCAGCGCGCCGTATGCTTCGGTGGCCGAGGAGTTTGCCAAGCCGGTGGTGATTGCCGGTTTCGAACCACTGGATGTGCTGCAGGCGGTGGCCATGCTGGTGGAACAGATCAACCAGGGCCGCACCGAGGTGGAAACCCAGTTCACCCGCGCCGTCACCCATGAAGGCAATCAGAAAGCCCGCGAGCGGGTGGCGCAAACCATGGTGCTGCGCGACAGCTTTGAATGGCGCGGCCTGGGCCAGGTGCCGCACTCCGCGCTGGCCATTCACCCCGACTTTGCCGAATTTGACGCCGAGCTGCGCTTTGCCCTGCCGTATCGTCACGTGCCGGACCACAAGGCCTGTGAGTGCGGTGCCATCCTGCGCGGCCAGAAGCAGCCGCAGGACTGCAAGGTATTCGGCATTGTCTGCACCCCGGACAACCCGCTGGGCTCCTGCATGGTGTCCAGCGAAGGGGCCTGTGCCGCCCATTACCACTATGACCGTTTCATACAGGGAGCCACGGCATGAGCAAGCCCTACACCCGTCCGCTCGACCTCAAGCATGGCCTGGTCAACCTTACCCACGGCAGCGGTGGCCGCGCCATGGCCCAACTGGTGAGCGAGCTGTTTGCCGCCGAATTTGCCAACGACTGGCTGGCACAGGGCAATGACCAGGCCATCCTGCCGCCGCCGGGCGGACGCATCGCCATTGCCACCGACAGCCACGTCATCTCGCCCTTGTTCTTCCCCGGTGGCGACATCGGCAGCCTGGCGGTGCACGGCACGGTGAACGACCTGGCCATGGGCGGCGCGACGCCCTTGTATCTGTCCGCCGGTTTCATTCTGGAAGAAGGCCTGCCGCTGGCTGATCTGGCGCGCATCGTGCGCTCCATGGCTGCCGCCGCACGCGAAGCCGGGGTGGCTATTGTCACCGGCGACACCAAGGTGGTGGAACGCGGCAAGGGCGATGGCGTGTTCATCTCTACCACCGGCGTGGGCGTGGTGGCCGACGGGGTAAACCTGTCCGGCGATCAGGCACGCCCCGGCGATGTGATCTTGCTGTCCGGCACACTGGGCGACCACGGCATGGCGGTGATGTCGCAACGCGAAGGGCTTGGCTTTGCCAGCCCCATCCTGTCCGACAGCGCAGCCCTGCACACGCTGGCTGCCGCGCTGATGGCTGCCAGCCCCGGCCTGCGCCTGATGCGCGACCCCACCCGTGGCGGCCTGGCCACCACGCTGAATGAAATCGCCCAGCAATCCGGCGTGGGCATGCGCCTGCAGGAAAGCGCCATTCCGGTACAGGCCAGCGTGCGCGCGGCTTGCGAATTTCTGGGATTGGACCCGCTTTACATTGCCAATGAAGGTAAACTGGTGGCCATTTGCCCGGCAGCCGAGGCAGCAGCGGCGCTGGCGGCACTGCACGCCCACCCGCTGGGACAGCAGGCGGCCATCATCGGCGAAGTGGTGCATGACGCCCACCAGTTTGTGCGGGTGCAAACCGATTTTGGCGGCGAACGCCTGCTGGACTGGCTGAGCGGCGAAATGCTGCCGCGCATTTGCTGAGTGCTTGTCCGATACTGCAAGCAACAATAAATGTCGGGCCTGCCCGCACCATAGCAAACACACCGTACCGAACACACCTTGGGGAATAACAACAATGCGCGCCAAACCCGCCATCTTGCTGGTGGATGATGAAATCCGCTCTCTGGAAGCCCTGGAACGCACGCTGGAAGACGACTTCACCCTGTTTACCGCCAATGGCGCAGCCGAGGCGCTGGCCATTCTGGATTCCGAATTCATTCAGGTGGTGGTGAGCGACCAGCGCATGCCGGACATGAGCGGCGTGGAGTTTCTCAAGCAGGTGCGCGAACGCTGCCCGCAAGTCATCCGCATCATCCTGTCCGGCTACACCGACAACGCCGACATCATTGCCGCCGTCAACGAAGCGGGTATCTATCAATACCTGCTCAAGCCTTGGCGGCCGGAATCGCTGCTGCTCACCGTGCAGGGCGCAGTGGAGCTGTTCCGCCTGCAGCAGGAAAACGAACTGCTGAACGTGGAGCTGAAATCGTCCGAGCCCTGGCTCAAGGTGCGGGTGGACAGCAAGCGCGAGCAAATGCGCGAACGCTCGGCCATGGACAATATCGTGCGCTCGCCGGACAGCAGCATGAGCAAGATCTGCGCACTGCTGTCGCGCGTGGCACCGTTTGACATCTCCGTGCTGATTGAAGGCGAATCCGGCGTGGGCAAGGAGTTGCTGGCGCGCGCGCTGCACTATGCCAGCCATCGCCGCGACCGCCCCTTCGTGGTGGAAAACTGCGCCGCCATGCCGGAACAACTGCTGGAAAGCGAGCTGTTCGGCCACAAGCGCGGTGCCTTCACCGGTGCCTACCAGGACCGCATCGGCCTGTTCCAGCAAGCCGATGGCGGCACCATTTTCCTGGATGAAATCGGCGAAACCTCGCCCGCCTTCCAGGCCAAGCTGCTGCGCGTGCTGCAAGAAGGCGAAATCCGCCCGGTGGGCAGCCCGCGCCCGCTCAAGGTGAATGTGCGCGTGGTATCGGCCACCAACAAGCAACTGCCGGAGCTGGTACGGGCCGGTCAGTTTCGCGAAGACCTCTACTACCGGCTGTCCGCCTTTACCGTCAGCGTACCGCCGCTGCGCGACCGGCCACAGGACATTCCGCTGATTGCCCACAGCTTGCTGGAAGAAGCCTGCCAGCACTATCAGCGCCCGGCTGCCCATTTTGGCGCGGATACCCTGCAAGCCATGCAGGACTACCGCTGGCCGGGCAATGTGCGTCAGCTGCGCAACGAGATCAACCGCATGCTGGTATTGAGCGACGAAGACCGGCTGGGTGCCGAGCTGCTGTCGGCCGAAGTGCTGCAGGCCGCCGCCGAAGAACAGGTTGCCGAGCTGGCCTTTCTGTCCGGCCTGCCGGGCGATCTGAAAACCCGCATGGAAGAACTGGAAAAGCAGATCCTGCGCGAAACCCTCACCCGGCTGCGCTGGAACAAAACCCGTGCTGCCGCCGAGCTGGGATTGTCCCGCGTCGGCCTGCGCAACAAGCTGACCCGCTATGGCCTCGAAAAATAAACGCCTGCTGTGGCTGCAATCCGGTGGCTGCGGCGGCTGTACCCTGTCGCTGCTGAATGCCGAATCACCCAGCCTGTTTACCACGCTGGAGGACATCGGCATCGAGCTGATCTGGCACCCGAGCTTTGCCGAGCAAAGCCTGGATGAAGCCATGCACTTGCTGCAAGCCCTGGCCGATGGCAGCGAGCCGCTGGACATGCTGTGTCTGGAAGGATCGGTGATGACCGGTGCCGCCGGGCGCTTCCACCTGCTGCCGGACGGTCAAAGCATGAGCACGCTGATCGAACAACTGGCGCGCCGCGCCCGGCAAGTCATCGCCGTGGGCACTTGCGCTGCCTATGGCGGCATCAGCGCGGCGGGCGACAACCTGACCGGTGCGGTGGGGCTGAACCACAGCGGCAATCATCCGGGCGGGCTACTGGGCGGAGACTTCCACGCCGCCGGTGGCTTGCCGGTGGTGAATATCTCCGGCTGCCCCACCCATCCGGGCTGGGTGCTGGAAACCCTGGCCTTGCTGGCCAGTGACAGCCTCAAGGCCAGCGACCTAGACCCTCTGGGCCGCCCGCGCTTTTACGCCGACAAGCTGGTCCACCACGGCTGCGACAAGAACGAGTTTTACGAATTCAAGGCCAGCGCCACGGCACCGGGCCAGATGGGCTGCCTGATGGAACACGTGGGCTGCAAGGGCACCCAGGCCCATGCCGACTGCAACAGCCGTGGCTGGAATGGTGAAGGCTCCTGCCTCACCGGCGGCTACCCATGCATCAACTGCACCGCGCCGGACTTTGCCGACCCCGGCCATGGTTTCTTCAGCACACCGCAGGTGGCCGGTTTCCCGGTAGGCCTGCCCACCGACATGCCCAAGGCCTGGTTTGTCGCGCTGGCCACGCTGTCCAAATCCGCCACGCCGGCCCGGGTAAGGCAGAATGCCACCCGCGACCGCCTGACCGTGCCACCCTCCCTGCCGAAAAAGAACAAAGCATGAGCCGCCGCATTCTTGGCCCCTTCAACCGTGTCGAGGGCGATCTGAACATCACGCTGGACTTTGCCGATGGCAAGGTCAGCGCC
>NZ_JAELUD010000113.1:0-7292 GCF_016429185.1 Aquitalea sp. ASV11 | reverse complement strand
CCCCCCCCCCCCCCCCCCCCCCCCCCCCCCCCCCCCCCCCCCCCCCCCCCCCCCCCCCCCCCCCCCCCCCCCCCCCCCCCCCCCCCCCCCCCCCCCCCCCCCCCCCCCCCCCCCCCCCCCCCCATTTTCACCCCCCCCCCCCCCCCCCACCACCCCACATCTTACTGTTCGTCGGCAGCGTCAGATGTGTATAAGAGACAGGCCTATGGCTGGAAAAAGCCGTCATCGGCCTGAATCTCTGTCCTTTTGCCAAATCGGTTTACGTCAAGAACCAGGTTCGTATCGTTGTCAGCGATGCCACCGAACCGGCTCAACTGGCAGAAGAACTGGCGCGTGAACTGCAGTTGCTGGCCGAAACCAGCCCGGAAGAAACCGATACCACCCTGCTGATTCATCCTTATGTGCTGCAGCGCTTTCTGGATTTCAACGAGTTTCAGGACATCGCCGACGCCATTGTGGCCGAGCTCGATCTGGACGGCGTCTTGCAGGTAGCCAGCTTTCATCCCAAATTCCAGTTTGAAGGCACCGGCATCAACGACATCAGCAACTATACCAACCGCTCGCCCTGGCCTACCCTGCACCTGATTCGCGAAGCCAGTATCGATCGTGCGGTGGAAGCCTTCCCGGAAGCGGAAGCCATCTTCGAGAAGAACATCGACACCGTCACCCAACTGGGTGTGGATGGCTGGCAGGCACTGTTTGCCACCAAATCCTGAAGCCGACAATTCTTGCCTGACATCAGGCAACAGGGTAAAACAAGGCCTCACCCCCGCTTAATGCAAGGCATGCCCCACCATGCAGATGCTGCGTTTTACCCTACCCTTGCTGGCCGGCTTGCTACTGACCGCGTGTAGTAGCGAGCCAATCAAAAAGCCGGTAAAGGGTGAAAATTTCAACTCGGCAGAACTGGGCCAGACAGCCAGCAACCGCATGGCAAACCTGGCCATGCGCGACAATCTGGCCAGCCTGCAAACCTTGCTGGACAAACTCTACCGGCGCAACCCCGCTCAGTGGCGCAAAGGCGGCCACGACAGCCGCGAGGCAGCCGTGCGCCAGATCATGCAGGCCATCCGGCTGAATCAGCCCTTGCCGCAACTGGGCAAAGTACGTTCCACTGCCGCACTCACCACCGCATTTGACCCGCAATTTGCTGGCGACCGCGCCGGCACCCTGGTGTTTGGTCTGGGCAGCATGCTGGTGGATGTCTACGGTGGCCGCACCGAGCTGTACCTGGTCCATGGCCTGAATGCCCAGCAGCTGGAGAACGCTGCCTACAACGTGGAGGTGGCAGCCTGGCTGCTTGGACACCGTCAAAATGCCGATGGCAGCCCGATGTTGCTGGCCAATGAAATCAATCCGCAACAGCGTAATCTGTCGTTCGAACGGGAAATGTCCAAGATCATGGCCAGACTGGAGCTGCTTGCCGAAGTGTCCGATGAGAAAGTCCGTCGCAGCGCCATCGATTTTGGCCAATCCCTGCTGGCCGCACCGCTGCTGCAATTCATTCCGGTACAGGCCGCCACATCGGCAGTCCCCGCGCCCTGAATACCCCAGATGCAAAAAGCCCGCGGCAATCTGCCAGCGGGCTCTTTTTTGCATGTCGTGGTACTTGGCGCGACTAAGCACAGCGCAACATCCCTGGGGCAAGGCACAACGCCGCAACAGGATTTTTTGAGCGGCGCTTATTGCTGATCCGGGTACTTGCCGGTCTTGTCCTGGTAAAACGCGCGTATCCTGGGCATGTCCGCCTCGATATCACCGCTGGGATAGAACACCGGACCAAAACCGCATTCTTTGCGGGCATAGTCCATATAGGCCAGCACCACCGGCACCTGTGCGCCACAGGCAATGTGATAAAAGCCGGTTTTCCATTCCTTTACCCGCTGGCGGGTTCCTTCCGGAGGAATGGCCACTACCAGCTTGTCGGAGCGCTGGTAAACCTCCACCATCTGCTGCACCAGCGAGTTGCTGCGACTGCGCCGCACCGGAATGCCACCCAACCAGCGCATGATCGGCCCCATCGGTCCCCAGAACAGCGTGTGCTTTCCCATCCAGTACAGTTTGGCGCGCAAGGCAAAGCAAACGCCCAGCGTCAGCGGGAAATCCCAGTTGCTGGTATGCGGTGCGGCAATCAGTACATACTTGGGCAAATCGGGAAACTGTCCTGCAATGCGCCAGCCGCGCAGACGCAACAGAAAAATGGACAAGGCGCGCATCAGGTCGCGCAGGATTGGCGTATCGAAAATGGTGTATTGCATGAATCCGGCAAGCGGCAGCACCACATGCAGGACGGCCGACAGGCCTCCTGTCAGAGGCCTGCCTTGACGATGGAAAAAGCGGACTGTACCGGATATGACCAAACGGGTAAATCACTATCACGCAAGCAGTTACCCGTCAGGCAGATGGCAGGGCTGGCTGCCATTTGCAGGCATCAACCGCGCTGGAGGATTTCCTTCAGGTCTTTTTGCACATCCCAGTAAGTGACATCTGCATCATAAACCCCCAGACAAGTGGGTTTGGCGAGATATCGCTGGGCATTGCGGCTATCCATGGAGCAGAACAACAAGCGTTCTTTCTCCCAGATCACGATGCACTGGCCTTTTTTGGAAAGGCGGTCAATCAGGGTGCTGATCTGCTCGCTGATCACCCGTGCCGATAGATTGCTGGCTGGCTTGCCAAGTTTGGACAGTTCTGTTTTCATCTCTTCGGACAATCTTTTCAGGGTTGTTCAATGACGACTCACCCGACGTATTATCCTCAGCGCCAAAACAATACCTATCAGAAGTTTCGGAAAGATAGCCAGAACCTTTAACCGAAACACTGCCCTACCCCGTATTCAACAAACCGTCAGCCCACGCGCCGCGAAAACCCCCCGCGCTGCGTCCACTGCCGCAGCCGTAGGCGTTGGCGTCGCCGCCAGCGGATAGTGCAGACCCAGCTGCGCCCATTTGTCAGCGCCCATTTGATGGAAAGGCAGCACTTCCACACGTTGCACAATGCTGCCAAGACTAGCTGCGTAATCTGCCAGGCGGGCGATATCGTCAGCACCGTCTGTAAGCCCCGGCACCAGTACATAGCGCAGCCATATCGGTTTACTCAGCCGTTTCAGCCGCTGGGCAAAATCCAGCGTCGGCTGCAAGGCCTGGCCGGTAATTTCCAGATAGCGCTGCGGGTCGCTGTGCTTGATGTCCAGCAACACCAGATCGACCTGGTCAAACCAGGCATCATCCACATTGGCATGCAGAAAGCCCTGGGTATCCAGCGCGGTGTGCAGGCCGTAGCGCTGCTTGATGGCGGCAAATAGCGCGCCGACAAATTCCGGCTGCATCAGCGGCTCGCCACCGGATACCGTGACGCCACCGGCAAATTTGAGAAAGCCGGCATAAGGGGCGATTTCCGCCAATGCATGCTCCACCGTCAACTGACGACCGGCATGCAGCTTCCAGGTATCCGGGTTGTGGCAGTACTGGCAGCGAAACTGGCAGCCGGACATGAAATAGACAAAGCGCATGCCCGGCCCGTCCACTCCGGCGCCGCTTTCGGTGGAGTGAACGTAGCCGGTCAACTCCCCCTGACTGAGCGGCGCATGCACCACATGCTGCTGGGTCATGAATACTCCTGATGAAAAAACCGCCCGTCAGCATCTGCCGGCGGGCGGGTCGATGGACAAACCGTGACGGGCTTACAGGCTACCGTGGAAGGTACGGTTGATCACATCCAGTTGCTGTTCACGCGTCAGTTTGACGAAGTTCACCGCATAGCCGGACACGCGGATGGTGAGCTGCGGGTAAAGCTCCGGGTGCTCCATCGCGTCCAGCAGGGTTTCGCGGCGGAACACGTTCACATTCACATGGAAACCGCCGGCAGCGGCAAAACCATCCAGACAATGCGATAGATTGGCAACGCGATCCTCTGCGGTATGGCCCAGCGCATCCGGCGTGGCCGATGCGGTCCAGCTGATGCCATCCAGCGCGGCGGCATAGGGCAGCTTGGCCACCGAGGCACCCGCAGCAACAAAGCCATGCACGTCCCGACCGTTCATCGGATTGGCACCCGGCGCAAAGGGCTCGCCAGCACGACGCCCGCACGGGGTATTACCGGTTTTCTTGCCATACACCACATTGGAGGTGATGGTGAGCACCGACTGGGTGGGCGTGGCATTACGGTAGAAATACGGCTGGGCCTTGATCTTGTTCATGAAGGTTTCAGTCAGCCACACCGCCATGCTGTCCACCCGGTCATCGTTATTGCCATAGGCCGGGTAGTCGCCCTCGATGCGGTAGTCCACAGCCAGGCCGTCTTCGTTGCGGATGACATGCACGCGGGCATGCTTGATGGCCGACAGCGAATCCGCTGCCACCGACAGTCCGGCAATGCCGCAGGCCATGGTGCGCAGGATGTCACGGTCGTGCAGCGCCATTTCGATGCGCTCGTATGCGTATTTGTCGTGCATGTAATGGATGCAGTTGAGCGCCTTCACGTAAGTGGCGGCCAGCCAGTCCATCATCTTGTCGAACCTGGCCATCACCGTGTCAAAGTCCAGCACATCATCGGTAATCGGCTCGAAGCCATGTGCCACTACGGCACCGCTCTTTTCATCCCGACCACCGTTGATGGCATACAGCATGGCCTTGGCCAGGTTGGCGCGGGCACCAAAGAACTGCATCTGCTTGCCGATACGCATGGCCGACACGCAGCAGGCAATGCCGTAATCGTCGCCCCAGTAAGGCCGCATCAGGTCGTCGTTTTCGTACTGGATGGAGCTGGTGTCGATGGACACCTTGGCGCAGAAGTCCTTGAAACCCTGCGGCAATGCGGTAGACCACAATACGGTAAGGTTGGGCTCTGGCGCCGGGCCCAAGTTGTACAGGGTATTGAGGAAGCGGAAGCTGTTCTTGCTGACCAGTGTGCGGCCATCCTCGCCCATGCCACCAATGGATTCGGTCACCCAGGTGGGGTCGCCGGAGAACAGCTGGTCGTATTCCGGGGTGCGCAGGAAGCGCACGATGCGCAGCTTGATCACCAGATCATCAATCAGCTCCTGCGCCTGTGCTTCGGTCAGTACACCGGCGGCCAGATCACGCTCGATATAGATGTCGAGGAAGGTGGCAATGCGGCCCAGCGACATGGCGGCACCGTTTTGCTCCTTCACCGCAGCCAGATAGGCAAAGTAGGTCCATTGCACGGCTTCGCGCGCATTCACCGCCGGACGGCTGATGTCATAACCGTACTTGGCTGCCATTTCGCGCAGCTCGTCCAGTGCGCGGAATTGTTCGGACAGTTCTTCACGCTGACGTAGCACGTCTTCAGTGAATACGGCGTCATCCAGCTCATGGAAAACCTGCTGGCGTTCCTTACGCAGGAAATCGGTACCATACAGTGCGACCCGGCGATAGTCGCCGATGATGCGGCCACGGCCATAGGCATCCGGCAGGCCGGTGATGATGCCGGATTTACGCGCGGCCAGAATTTCCGGGGTATAGGTATCGAACACCCCCTGGTTATGGCTCTTGCGGTATTTGCTCCAGACTTCCTTGATCACCGGGTCCAGGGTAAAGCCATAGGCAGCCAGCCCGGCTTCCACCATGCGCAAACCACCATTGGGCATGATGGCGCGCTTGAGCGGCGCATCGGTTTGCAGGCCGACAATCAGTTCCAGCTTGGGATCGATATAGCCAGCATCGTGAGCGGTAATGGAAGTACCACGGTCAGCCGATACATCCAGCACGCCCTTTTCCCGCTCCTGTTTCAGCAATTCGCCCAGCGCAGCCCACAGGGCCTGGGTGCGTTCGGTAGCGCCAGCCAGGAAAGTGGCATCGCCAGCATACGGTTGGTAATTGAGCTGGATGAAGTTGCGTACATCGACGCGGTTTTGCCAGTCACCGGCGGCAAAACTCCGCCAAGGGTCTGCCTGTACGGCTTGTTGAGCAATCGATTCCATGACTATCTCCTGAGTTGAAGCCCGAAATGTTCTCTATGGAAACAATACTACATTCGATATCGAAAATAAGAGCTTGATGCAGATCAAACCAGGACCGCACAAAGCCCTCTGACAGGCCAACAGGGAAAATCCAGCCCCCACCTGAGCGGCAAGACATCAGTCAACGCACACACAGACCTGTTTATAATCAACACCATAGTAGCAAAACAGGCAAAGTGCCTGTCTTGCAACCGCCCCTGCCGTCTTTTGCCGCCAAAGCCACAAGCACCGGCAGCAACCGCAAAGCGTCCCCGCGCACAGAATAAGGCCACTGCACAATGAATAGGCCGGAATGTTCGATTTCAAACATTCATGTTTTTCATAGTGAATGTTGGCCACAGGTGATGCGTAAGAAAAAATGTAGTATTACTACAATAAAAAAGGAACTCTTGCCGCCCCAGACACTCTGCCATCGTTCACAGCACCAGGAGCCATCATGATCCCGCACAGAAAAGTCATGGCCATGACAGGACTTTGCCTGCTGACCGCCTGCAGCCAGCAACAAAGCGAACAGGCACAGCAAGCGGCCTCAGCCGCCATCGGCGCAGCCCACAATAGCCTGCAAGCCAGCAGCGCACCGCTTGCCGCACTGCGCCAGCAGGCAAGCCATGTGACGGCAGAAGCCAAGCAGCAGGCTGCAACACTGCTCACGGAGAACCCGGCACTGGGCAATGCCATGGCCATCCTGAAACAAGCGTCAGACAAGGTGGATGCCAAGCAGCAATGGCAGGCGCTGGAAAACAAGACAGGAAAGTACCCGGCTGACATCGGCCTGTACCAGACCGGCGTGGTGGCAGAGGCGTTGCGGCAACTGCTGGGCAGCAAATTTGCCGTGTTCCAGCAGAACATGCAGGTCAGCGGCCCGCTAAGCCGGGACCAGCTGCTCTATGTCAGCGGCAACAAGCCGCACGAAGGCGGCAGCGAGATGGCCTACCTGCTGCTGGACCCAGCCAGCAGGCAACTGGAAGTCGGCCTCATCGAACAAGGAAAACTGACGGTGTATCGAAGCGGCCCGGCCCTGTATCGCCCGGCGGAAATCACCACCATGCTGAGCAATGTCGATGGTCAGCCCTGACAACGACCGGCAGCGCTAGCGCGCCAGCCCGCGGGGCCACAGTCGGCCGGTGTGCTGCATGTACTGGCGATAGGCATCACCCAGCCACTGCAGCAACAGGCCCTCCTCCCGCCTTACACTGCGCCCATAGCTGAACAGCAGGGCAAGCACACCACCACTGCCCGCCAAGCCATCCTGCACCAGCAGGAACTGGGCCAGCGCCGCCAGCCACAAGGCCGCATACAGCGGATGGCGAAT
>NZ_JAELUD010000112.1:0-7892 GCF_016429185.1 Aquitalea sp. ASV11 | reverse complement strand
GAATATTTGATGTGTATTACGCCTTCCGGCATTGCCTGGAAATTGACATGAGGGAAGTGAAACAGCAAAGCTGAATGTGTCCACCATGTGTTCGCACACCCGTCCACCATGTTTCCGGTCTATACAGGCGAAGCAAAAGTAAAGTACCTCGACGGCGGGGCGAGACCCGCGAAGTTAAACGCAGTGGCGCTGGATGAAAATCGGGTTGCCATTGCCAAGTCAAAACAGGCTTTGCATCCGCTCACGCGGATGATGATTTGCATGCCGCTTCCGCGCGGCGAACGGGAAAGAGGGCTTGCCTGGCCAAGCCCTCCTTCACCTCCAAGGCCACCCCACAAGCATGGCCTGCGGCTGCCCTCCGGGGCCTGACACTGCTGCGGCACGGCTGGAACTCGCGATTGGCTAACGTCCAATCGCTCAAACAGCCAGCCGCTTAAAACCGCAGCTGCGTCACCCGTCGGCATGCTTGACGGGGCCCATGGGTGGCTTCGGTGCGGTTGTTTTTCGCCAGGAGAAATGGATTTATTCGTAAGCGTTACGCGGTGGATCGCCCCTCCGGGGCATCCACCCTACAGGCAACTACCGTCAACCACCTGCCATTTACCTCCCCTTCGGTCAGTTTCCACCCCGCGATGTCGTCCATAGAATCCGCCGCTGGTGCTCAACACACCATCTCGAAGCGGTTGCCCTGCCCGAAAGCAATGGGCGCTTTCACGTTCAAAGGAACCCGCTTCATGACTACGCAAACCTCCCCCCAACACCCGCCTCCCCTTTGCTTCCACTACCACGGCAAACCGCTGCATGTGCAACATCACCAAGGCGAATGGTGGCTGCATAGCGGCGATGTGCTGGCCGTCATTGGTCGTCGGTTGGGAAGCCGTATTCAGCAATTACTGGCAGCAGAGCCGACACACGAAAACACACCGAAAACAGAAGTGACAAAGGAATACTGGCCAGCAACGGCCTTGCTGCGCGCCTTGCGTCGCAGTAACAAGCCGCTGGCGCGGCAGTTGCGTGACTGGTTGAACAGGCAGCTGCTACCGGCACTGGAGCAGCTGCCGCCCACTGCCCCGCGTTGGGAGCAGGCCTTGGCATTGGCTGCAGAGGCCGGGGTGCAGGTGAGTCATGCGGTGCTACAGGCGGTGTTGACGCAGGGTGCGCGCTGGCAGCATTCGCACTGGCTGCTGACGCTGGATTACACGCCGGACCACCCCTTGCGTCATGCGCATGGCCGTTTGCTGGGGCTGAACAGTTCGGCCACGCCCTTGCAGGCGCTGGCACAGCAGATTGCCACGCCGCCCGGCATCTCTGCCGACAATGGTGAGTTGCTAGGACTGGCCGCCGCTTGCCACCAGCGCTTGCACAGCCGTCTGTCACGGCAGTTGCTGCGTGATGGGCAGGGGCAACACCGCCCGGCTTGAAGTCTGGCGCAAGCGCGCAGTCGGTAATTGCGTCAATACTAGGCGTGACGCCAGCTGAACTGGCAAAAGCGCCGCTGCCAGTCGTCCAGTACCGCCTGTCCCGGCCATTGTGTGGCGTCGAACAATGGCTGGCCTTTGGCATCCCGCCCCTGTTGCAAGGCAGCGTGGGTGACGCCTTTGGCCTGCAGGGTGGCGGCCAGCCGGCGCAGGCTATCTGCCGTCATCACGCGCGGGTCCAGCGTGGTGCGGCATTCCAGCGCGGTGCCGCAGTCCGAACCCATTTCCAGTGCGATATCCAGTGCCTGCCACATGCGGCTTTCGCTGCCGGGCACGCCGGTGACGGCATCCACCCCGCCGGGTGCGGCCTTGATGTCGAGGCCTATCCAGTCCACCAAGCCTTTGAGCGCCGCCAGCCGCTGCGGGTAGATGCCTGCCGTGTGCAGGCCAATGGCCAAGCCCAGCTGGCGGGCGTCCTGCATCCAGTCGGCCAGTTGCGGGGCCAGTGTGGGTTCTCCACCGGAAAACACCACCCCGTCCAGAAAGCCGACCCGCGCCGCCAGCAAGCTGCGTAGTTGTGGCCAGGCCAGCCGGCCTGCATCGCGTGCTTGCAGCCCTGGGTTGTGGCAATAGCCGCAGCGCCAGGGGCAACCGGCGACAAACACGGTGGCCACCAAGCGCCCCGGCCAGTCACAGCTGGAAAACGGGGCGACACCAGCAAGTAGCGGGCTGGATTCAGTGGTGCAGGTGCTGTTCATCAAAATGCACGCGTTCGGCAAATTCGCCCTGCTTGCCGGTATTGAAGGCGGATACCGGGCGGAAGTAACCCATGACGCGGGTCCATACTTCGCAGCGGGTGCGCAGGGACGGGTCCAGTTGTTCCGCCTGTTTGATGTCGGTTTGATGGGACATATTGTTCTCCTGAGAGGGTTGGGGATAAGACGTGGCTAACAAAATGGCCTAGCGTCGCTAAGGCAAGGCGCGCCAGGCTTTTCAGCAGCAAGGCGCGGTGGCTGCCGCCTGACGGGCCAGCAGTTCGGCATCGCACTTGGGGCAGAATTCATGATGTCCACTCAGATAGCCGTGCTGCGGGCAGACCGAGAAGGTGGGCGTCACCGTGATGTAAGGCAGGCGGAAGCGTTGCAGCGAACGGTGCACCAGCTGCTTGCAGGCCGTGGCCGAGCTGACCGCCTCGGTCATGTACAGGTGCAGCACGGTACCGCCGGTGTAGCGCGCTTGCAGCGGCTCCTGATGTTGCAGGGCAACAAAGGGGTCGTCGGTATGCCCCACCGGCAGCTGGCTGGAGTTGGTGTAATACGGCTTGTCCGCCGGGCCAGCTTGCAGGATGTCGGGGAAGCGCTTGCGGTCTTCACGGGCAAAGCGGTAGGTGGTGCCCTCCGCCGGAGTGGCTTCCAGGTTGTACAGATGGCCGGTGTCTTCCTGCATCTGCACCATGCGGGCACGGATGTGGTCCAGCAGTTGCAGCGCCAGTTGCTGGCCGTGGGCGGTGGTGATGTCGTCGGCATCGTTGCTGTAATTGCGGATCAGCTCGTTGATGCCATTCACTCCCACGGTGGAGAAGTGATTGCGCAGTGTGCCCAGATAGCGCTTGGTATAAGGATACAGGCCGTCGTCCATCCAGCCTTGCACGCGCGCGCGCTTGATTTCCAGGCTGGTGCAGGCCAGCGCCAGCAGGCGGTCGGTTTCGGCCAGCAGGCCGTCCCAGTCACCACGGAAGCGATACCCCAGCCGCGCGCAGTTGAGGGTAACCACCCCCAGCGAGCCGGTTTGCTCGGCGCTGCCAAACAGGCCGTTGCCGCGCTTGAGCAGCTCGCGCAGGTCCAGTTGCAGGCGGCAGCACATGGAGCGCACCATTTGCGGTTCCAGATCGGAATTAAGGAAGTTCTGGAAATACGGCAGGCCATAGCGGGCGGTCAGATCGAACAGCAAATCGGCGTTGGCGCTGTCCCAGTCAAAATCCGGCGTGATGTTGTAGGTGGGAATGGGAAAGGTAAACGCCCGGCCATGGGCATCGCCCGCGCCCATCACCCGCAGGAAGGCGCGGTTGATGCGGTCCATCTCCGGCTGACAGTCGCCGTAGCAGAACGGCATTTCCTCACCGGCAATCTGCGGAATCTGCGGGGCCAGGTCGGCCGGGCAGGTCCAGTCGAAGGTCAGGTTGGTGAACGGCGTTTGCGTGCCCCAGCGCGAGGGCACATTCAGGTTGTACACAAATTCCTGCATGGCTTGTTCCAGCGCGGCATCGTCCAGCTCGTCCCGCTTGAGAAACGGTGCCAGGTAGGTATCCACGCTGGAAAAAGCCTGCGCGCCTGCCCATTCGTTTTGCAGGGTGCCAAGAAAATTCACCATTTGCCCCAGCGCGGCGCTCAGGTGACGCGGTGGTGCCGACTCCACCCGGCCCGGCACGCCGTTGAAACCTTCGTGCAGCAACTGGCGCAGCGACCAGCCAGCGCAGTAGCCTGCCAGCACGTCCAGATCATGCAGGTGGAAGTCCGCCTCGCGGTGGGCCTGCGCCACCTCCGGCGGATAAATGCCGTCCAGCCAGTAGTTGGCGGTGAGCTTGCCGGCGGCATTGAGTATCATGCCGCCCAGGCTGTAGCCCTGATTGGCATTGGCAGAAACGCGCCAGTCGGCGCGGCTGAGGTATTCGTCCAGCGTGGCAAGCGGATTCAGCAGCACGGTATTTTTCATAACAATATATAGTGATTAAAATTTTCAAAACACTATATATAGATTTTTATGGCCATGCCGGACACAAGACAAAACACTTGATCCGCATCAAGCGTGGTGCCCACCCTGCCGCAGCACGGCCCGTGCATGCATGATTGTCATCAGTAAACTGGCAGCCAGCCCCGGGCTGGGCCCTATAATGGCCTGCAAGCACAGCCGGGCAGCACCCTGCGTGCTTGTTCCCGGAAACAATCGGTTTGTCCTCTTCCGCACATGATCAACACAGAACAACAAGACAGGCAGGACCAGGTCCGGATCGAGCAAATCCGCCTCTTGCTCAACAATCTGGGCAGCTCGGTCCTGCCCGGCATTCTGGTGGTACTGCTGGTGGCCTATGCCTTGCAGCACCAGGCCGACCCGCTGCGGCTGACCCTGTGGTGCGTAGTGGTGATTGCCTCCAAGCTGGTGGACTTCATGGATGCCCGCCGCCTGCTGGCCCGTGCCATCCAGCCAGCCGAATTGCCCAGGCTGCGGCGGCGGCTGGTGCTGCTGCACGCCATCGACGGTGCGGCCTGGGGCAGCCTGATGTGGGTGGGGCTGAACCCTGCATCGCCCCCCAGCTGGATTCTGGCCATTGCCGTGCTGTCCGGTGTGGCGGGTAATTCCATGTCCATCCTGTCGCCGGTGCTGCCTGCCTTCATCGCCTTCATCACGCTGGAACTGGGCATGATTGCGCTCAAGTCCTTGCAGTCCGATGCACTGGCGCTGAATGCGCTGGGCCTGGCCGCCATCATGTATCTGGCCACCTTGCTGATGCAGGCGCGCAATAGTGCGCAGGCCGCCAAAGGGGCCATCGAGCTGCGCTTTGAAAACCTGGAACTGGTGGACCGGCTGCGTCTGGCCTCAGCCGAAGCCCTGCGCGCCCAGCAAGAGGCCGAGCAGGCCAATATCGCCAAATCGAAATTCCTGGCTGCCGCCAGTCACGACCTGCGCCAGCCCATCCACGCACAGGGGCTGTTTCTGGAAGTGCTGGGCAAGACCGCACTGGACCCGAAACAGCAAACCCTGCTGGCCAATATCCAGAGCGCCACCAATGCCTCGGCAGAAATGCTACACAGCCTGCTGGATTATTCGCGGGTGGACGCCGGGGTCATCACGCCTCAGTTGCAAGCCTTTGCCCTGCAGCCACTGCTCAACAAGATGGAAAGAGAGCTGGCACCACTGGCCAACACCAAGGGCCTGTTCTACCGCAGTCGTGACACGGCCGAGGTGGTGCTGTCCGATCCCTCGCTGATCGAACTGATCCTGCGCAATCTCATCAGCAATGCCATCCGCTATACCCAGCGTGGCGGCATTCTGGTGGGCTGCCGCCGCCGTGGCGATGAGCTGCTGCTGGAGATCTGGGACAGCGGCATCGGCATCGACCCGCAGCAGCAACAGGAAATCTTTGACGAATTCCATCAGCTGGGTAATCCGGAACGCGATCGTAAAAAAGGCCTGGGCCTTGGACTGGCCATCGTGCGCGGGCTCACCCAGCTGCTGCAACACCCCTTGCGTGTGCAATCGCGCCCGGGCCGTGGCAGTGTGTTTCGCCTTGCCCTGCCACGCATTGCAGTGACCAACCCGCTACCCGCAGAAACCCCGCCGCCAGTCAGGATCAGCCAGCCCCTGCCCAGGGCCACCGTGCTGCTGATCGAGGACGACGACATCGTGCGCAGCAGCATGGTGATGCTGTTGCAAAGCTGGGGTTGCCAGTGCATGGAAGCAGAATCACTGGAAACCGCCCTGCCCCTGCTGGCACAACAGACACCCGCCTTGCTGATCAGCGACTACCGGCTGCGCGAACAGAAAAGTGGCACCGATGCCATCCGTGCCATCCGCCAGGCGCTGGATCGCGACATTCCCGCCCTGCTGCTGACCGGCGACACCGCCCCGGCGCGGCTGCGCGAAGCCAGTGACAGCGGCCTGCCCTTGTTGCACAAGCCGGTTACACCGGCACTGCTATACGACAGCCTGAACCAGCTGCTCAGCCAGCAGCCCTGCACGTCGCCAGACAGAATACAGTAGAAAGGCTTTGCTTTTTTCTGAAAAAAGCACATATTTGCCACTCCGGGAAATTTCATCCGATTGACATGACCGGCCATGCAAGGCTGTTCAAGCCGTTCAGCCTGCATGGCCAGTGCTTACCCCTCACCAGACGACACATGAACCATGCTTAGTGCCAGACTGCTGCTTATCGACGACCACGCCCTGTTCCGTACCGGCTTGCGCCTGGTACTGGAAAACAACGACAAGGTTGCCGACATTCTCGAGGCCGGCACCGTGATGGATGCCATCCACCAGTTTGGCAGCACCCCGGTGGACATCATCCTGCTGGACATACAACTGCCGGGTCTGAACGGGCTGGATGGCATTGCCGTGCTGCGCCGTCATTTTCAGTCATCCCGCATCATCATCCTGTCAGCCAGCCCGGAGCTGGCCAGCACCACGCCGGACATTGCCGGGGTACTGACCAAGTCCGCCAGTGTCGAGCAGATCGACCAGGCGCTGGAACGCTGTCTGCGCGGCGAGGCACTGTCCGACGCGGTTCCGGCCAAGGCGACAGGCCGCGGCTCGCAACTGACGCCGCGCCAGCTGGAGGTGCTCAGCGAGCTGTGTCTGGGCCGGTCCAACAAGGCCATTGCCAATAGCCTGGGCCTGTCGGAAAACACCGTGCGCGTGCATGTGGCCGCCATTCTGGAACAATTCGGCGTGTACAGCCGCACCGAGGCGGTACTGGAAGCCCAGCGCCGTGGCCTGGTACAGGTGATGCGCTGATGCGCTGGCTGCCACGCTTCGACCCGCCACGCCTGCTGGCAGCGCAAATGGAGCTGATCGACCACAGCTTTGGCATTGCCATGCTGGGCTGTTTCCTGGCGTCCTTGCTGATGGCGCTGGGAGTGCTCATCAGTACCGGCAATCCGGACATCCTGGCCTGGTCGGCCCTGATGGGAGCCGGCTGCGCTGCCGGGCACTTTGGCCGCTTTTATCTGCCGGACCGCCTGTCCGAAGCCAATGCGCCGCGCTATGCCCGCGCCATGACCATGCTGCTGGTGGTACTGGGCAGCCTGTGGGGCATGGCCGGTGGTCTGTACATGGACCTCAACTTCCCGCCCACTGCCATCAGCCTGTTGTCGATGATTGCCGGTATGAGTGCGGCGGCGCTGGCCATTTTTTCGCCTTGCCTGCCGGTGGCGGTCAGTTTTTTCATTCCGTCCATCTTGCCGGTATGGGGGGTGTTCCTGGCCACCGGCAACCTCGCCTACCTGCCCATGTTTCTGGGTGTGCCACTGTTTCTGGTGGTATTGCTGGTATTTGCGCTGAACTACGCCCGCGTGGCGCGCCGCTCCATCGAGCTGCGCTTTGAAAACCGCGAGCTGGTGGACCAGTTGCGCGAGCAAACCGGCCGCGCCGCGCAGGCCTTGCACGAGGCGGAAGAAGCCAACCGCGCCAAGCTGGTATTCCTGGCCTCGGCCAGCCACGACCTGCGCCAGCCCATGCACGCACTGGGCCTGTTTCTGGCCACGCTGAAAACCACCGCACTGGATGCCAGACAGGACGAGCTGCTGGAGCATATCGAGGCCTCAGCCTCCGCCGCCTGTGAAATGCTGGACACCCTGCTGGACTTCTCCAAGCTGGAAGCCGGTGTCATCGAAGCCCGGCCACGCCAGCTGGCCTTGCAAAGTGTCCTGTACAAGCTGGAATGCGAATTCGCACCACTGGCCAATGGCAAGAACCTGGTGT
>NZ_JAELUD010000111.1:0-8510 GCF_016429185.1 Aquitalea sp. ASV11 | reverse complement strand
ACACCGTGTCGCGTCCGTAACCATTGCACGTCTTCTATGGCGGGCCATGGTGGGAGCCTCTCACGAGGCACCGCTCCTGGAACGGTACGCCAATCCTGCCATGTGCCTGCCACCCCCGATTGGCGTCGGGCGGCAGGTAAACATTCCAGGAGACCATTCATGATTTTCACTGTTTACTTGCTTGCTGCCTCCGCCCTATGCCAACCAACGGGAGAGCGCAGCTCATGACACACCAAACCACCACACCCGTCCTCCCCCTGATGCGCCAACATATCGTGCTGCTGCAAGCCATGCTCCAACAGGACCGCTTTGCCGCGCTGCGCAGCCCGGTGTAGGAGTTGGCACGCAGTTTTGATCAGCTGGAATCCGCATTGCGAGAGCAGGCCCAGACGCTGGAGGCGGTATTGGCCTTGCTGGCCTTGCACCCGTCCGATGCCTACCGCAGGCACTTGATGCAGGGCTTGCTGGGTTTGCAGCAGCAACAACAGCAATTGCTGGCTTGAACCCGCGTAGTCACCCGTGCAGAACAGCCCGGCTATTTAATGGATAGGCGGGCTGTTGGCTTAAGGCTTTTTATTCAATAGCGACGTGCTTGCATCTGGTCCCGGAAAACGTCCGTATCATCATCGACTGAGTACCACCATCAAACTGGTGGAAGCCTACGGCGGCAGCAACTGCCTGGAGCTGGGCCATAACGCCACCGTCAACAACGTGCTGGTGCCTAAATACCGGCTGTGTGACCGCAGGATTGAGGAGATTCTGGATAAGGGAGATGACTGGGTACCGCTGAGTGATACCGGGCAAGGATTGTTCTACTGAATGAGAAATGGCCTCGACAGGCCATTTTTACTTCTACTACATCGGCGAACCACACAAAACGGAAATTCAGAGCATATCGGCCCATAGCCCCCATATCGGCCAAAGCAGAAGTGGGGCGCACTTTGCGGGACCGTCTCGTATATAGCAGTAACCAGTCAGCTGACCCTAAACCGCTCCAAGTGACCGCCTTAGTCGTAAATGTGGCGTGTTTTCGACCCAACTCAGACTTGCAAGGCTTGCCTGACTGTAGCTTGCTTGCATAGTCATGGGCGAAGGTTGAAAATGACATTCAACTATTTGACGACTGTACTGGAGATGTCATGAGTAAGTGCACCATTCTTGCCTTTAGCCTGCTGACTTCCCTACCAGCATGGGCTGACAACATTAACCAGCCAGATGTAAAGGCCGGAGACAAGTGGACCTACCGTATCACAAGTGAAAAGGGTGATACCGGCTGGACTCAGACGCGGCAAGACTTATGGGTAAACCGGGTATCGTCCTCGGCAATCTATATTTCGAGCAAGGCAAGTGGCTCTTCCTTGGCCCCCAAAGACAGCTTTGCAACCCGAGACTGGGGAGTTGTTCGTCAACTGGGTGGGGTGGAAGTAGTCACAATGCGGCCATTCAATTTCCCGCTGTCCGTGGGGAAGAGCTGGGAAGTGAAGTTTACTGATCCACATCCGACCAACCATATCAGTGAGCAGTGGTCGGTTAAATACAAAGTGCTTGGATACGAACAGATTGAGGTGCCTGCAGGCAAGTTCAATGCCATGAAGGTGGAAGCCGAGGGCGCATGGTCAGGCGAAGGCAAGCCCTCTCTTTCTGTCACGCAAACAATCACCAGGGATGCATCTGGCACCCCCTCTGCCGCGAATGTTGTAAAGAGTACTCCTGCCGGGCAAATGTATTCTGGCAGAGTGTACAAGGCCTTCTGGTATGTGCCTGAAATCAAGCGCTGGGTAAAATCCATTGAGGAGTACTACAGCAATACGGGTGAGCGCAATGCGCGATACACCTCTGAGCTTGAGCAATTTATACCTGCCTCAAACTGACTATTTAATGGCTTGCTGTTTCCATTGTTGACGGGAGCCATTCCAGCTGCGGCGCGATTCTCTGTTGAATTGGAAGGGGCAGGAAATTTGTGGTGCATACCAGCGATCCAGAAATGGCTACAAATGCTGGAACGATTCAAAGCTTACCTTCCAATAGCGGCCCAATATTAATCGGGAACCATTTTTACCATGAGTGAAGACATCAAGCTGAAAATTTATCGGATTGTATATCTCGGTGGTATGGTAAATTTTTTCATTTTTGTAAGCATTGCACTGGGTCTTGGTGGTGATGCCATCAACGGAAACATTGAAAACGGCCACTATTTTCTGAGAAGTCACGGCCACTTCACCGAAGTGACTAGTAGCATTTTTATCTATAGCAAGTGGCACGCCTATAGTCTTTTCGTCACACACCCGCTAGCAATGTTGTTCGGCTATCTGTACCACAAAAAGAAAAGCAAGGCTCCTTTTTGATAGAAGCCATTTCGACTGGATAGCCAAAAAAGGGTTGAGTAACTGCTTTCGGCCAAAATCGGACAGTCTACTGCGATACAGATATGTTATTGGTGTTTTAAAGCAATGCTTCTGAAAACGTTAGAATACTGTCTTTTGACTCAGTGAAACAAAAGGAAGTTGGCCAAAAAGCGAGATTAGATAAACAGCGACTCAGAAGCATTGCGGAAATGGCAAATGAACCAAGAGGTCTAACTGTAATGAATATAGTGAAGTCGGCCATCAAAATTTTTGCACTTTCTCTTGCATTTATTGCATTTTCTGTTGTTTATTTTTTCTACTCTTTTCGACTGAATGTTGCGGTGGCTAATTGCACTCTCATATATGTTTGTCTAAATTTAGCACTCATTCTATTCATTTGTTTTTACCATCTGCAGAGTAAAAAAAGAAGAATTAGAGAAAACTTACAAAGGCAAGTTGAGTGTGCAATATTTAGCAATTCAGTATTTCAGTCAAAAAATGCAAAAGATATTGCTACGTACCTGCAAGCCAGACTGGCTATGTTGTACTCACTTCCCGCTGAAAGTATTGATCCTCGCATTGATTTGTGGAGTGCGCTGGAGCTAAAGGAATCAATATTAAAGCCAGACATTCAGCATCATTTTATATTTGGAAAGTATAGCCAATACGTTGACCCTTCCATCTGGATTCGGCATGTAAAACTTATCGACATTGCAAATGAGATTGGGTCTTATCCTCTTTTGCCATCAGCCACTCAAACATCAGAGTTTTAGAAGGGGTGCTTGCTGTTCAAAGACATGGCAATCTTTTTGCTGCTGCCTCTGCTTTGCATATTATTGTTTCGAGTTGAAGGAGTAGTGACTAGCTCGCTAGCTTGGTCTGGTTTGGGTCGAAAGCTGACTCTTTCCGATCTGCCGTCCTCCTGACCCATCCCTACGATTTGCCTCATGTCCGCATGAGGAAATATCGTGTCCCACACCATCCCACTGATCGTCATCCACTGCGCTGCCAGCCCCAATGGCAAGGCACTCGGTTCCGCGTCTAAATCGGCCGCAGCCTTCATTGACCAGTAGCATGCCCAACGCGGTTTTCACCGCCAGCCGACCGCCATTCCCGCATCGGCCTTGCCCATTTCCGGGAATGCGTCCATTCACGGCAACTACCCAACCGCTACTGGTTAGTTGGTTTGCACTTTTACTTTCCATTTGTCAGGGCCATGTCCTTGCATTGCGTATGGAATACGGCTCAAGCCCCTGATCTGACACATATTCCCTGCAAATCCGGCACTGGCATGAATCTTGATCTGTAACCCATTCCGTTACAGCAGTATCGAAACCATGCACACCGCACACATCACCATCATGGGGCTGGGCAACCTGCTCTGGGCTGACGAAGGCTTTGGCGTACGCGCCGCCGAGCAGCTGTTTGCCCGCTACCAGCTCCCTGCCAACGTCGACGTTGTGGACGGTGGCACCCAAGGCCTGTTGCTGCTGCCCTACGTGGAAGAAGCGGACCGGCTGATCCTGTTTGACGCCATCGACTTTGGCCTCACGCCCGGCACGCTCAAGGTGTACCGCGACGATGCCGTACCGGCCTATCTCACCGCCAAGAAAATGAGCTTGCACCAGACCGGTTTTTCCGAGGTGCTGGCACTGGCCGACCTCAAAGGCAATCTGCCCGGCCAGATCGTGCTGATCGGCGTGCAGCCGGTGCAGCTGGAAGACTATGGCGGCAGCCTGACCGAGGCGGTGCGTGCACAGCTGGAACCGGCCATTGAACTGGCCGTGCAGCAGTTGCAGGACTGGGGCGTCAGCCTGTCACCCCGCCAGGACGACGACCGGCTGAATCACGCCAGCCTGGACATGCAGCGCTATGAAGATGAACGCCCGTCAGCCGAACTGGCCTGTCGCATCGGCGACGACCGCGTACTGCTGGGAGAAGGCTGATGTGTCTGGGCATCCCCATGCAAGTGGAACGCTGTCACCAACTGGTGGCCGACTGTCAGCATGCCGGGCAATGGCAAACGGTAGACCTGTCGCTGGTGGGCGCAGTACAGCCGGGTGACTGGCTGCTGGTATTCATGGGCGCAGCACGAGAGGTGCTAAGCGCCGAACGTGCAGCCGACATTCTGGACGCGCTGGCCGCACTGGACGCCGCCATGAACGGCCGTTTCGACCCGGCCATCCATCTGGCCGACCTCAATCAGCGCGAACCGCAGCTGCCGCCGCATCTGCAAGCGCAATTGGACGCACAAAGGAAAACCTCCTGATGAGCAACCCGCAAGACAATCTGCTGCAAAGACTGGCGGACACCGGCTACCAGGCCGTTGATGCCGCCGGGCTGGACACGCTGGCCAGCGCCACGCAAAACCTGATCGTGATGCTGAATGCCGACCCGGTGAAATACCCCGAGGTGCTGGACAATGTGGTAATCGTGCCGGAAGTGCTGCGTGAATTCCCCGCCAACACTTTCCGTGTGGCCTATGCCGACCTGCCCGCCAGCCAGGCCATCGCCAAACGCTTTGGCATCCTGAAATTCCCTGCCCTGCTGTTTCTGCGTCAGGGCGAATACGTGGGCATCATCGCCGGTCTGCAAGACTGGCCGGACATCGTGCACAGCTTTGCCGACAAGCTGACCGCCCCCACCCGTCGCCCGCCTTCGGTCGGCATTCCGGTTACCAGTGCCAGCAGCGAGAAAGGTTGCGCATGAACATCAAACCCTTTCCCGTCGCCGTGGTGGGCCTTGGCCCCGGTTCGCAACCGGAAGACCCGGACCTGGCCTACATGCCGCTGCCGCGTGAAATCGACAGCTTCGACCAGCCCACCCTGCCCACATCGGAAGAGGTGGAACACCTGCATGCCGCCAAACAGGTGATTGCCGAGCTGATTGCCCAGTTGCAGGGCTATCAGGGTGATGCCGAGGTTTACCCGGTGCAGGACATCAGCCAGCTTGACGCCGCCAACCGCCAGTTGATCAACCAGCTGCTGGGCGAAGGCGAGGTGTCCTGTCGGGTGAAGCTGCTGGACGGCCGCGAACTGGACATGCAGGAGTCGGTATTCGCCGGCATCTGGCGCGTGCTGGAAAGCAGCGCCGATGGCCAGCTGCTGGCCGACCGCATTGAAGCCTGCCCTATTCCCGCCGCCGTATGGCAGGCTGCCCGGGCGTTTGGCAAGGCCGCGCTGGACATCCCCACTCTGCCCGACCAGCTGATGAACGCCGGGCCGGTACTGACCGAAATTGCCGCCGCCATGCAAAACCCCGGCAGCGAAGCCCACATCATCAACTTTTCCTTGCTGCCGATGAGCCCGGCCGACATGGACTGCCTGGATGCCATCCTGGGGCCGGGCAATAGCGGGGTGTTTTCCCGTGGCTATGGCAAATGCCGCATCATGGCCACCTCGCTACGCAATGTCTGGCGCGTGCAGTACTTCAACGGCATGAACAGCATCTTGCTGGATACGCTGGAAATCACCCGCATTCCGGAAGTGGCGCTGGCCTCGGAGGACGATCTGGCCGACTCGCTGGACCGCCTGCAAGAAGCCTGGCAGTGGTTGCAAGGGGAATACTGATGGACGGGCGCTTTGAAGGTTCCTACCTGGGACGCGACGCCAGCCTGGCGGACGATGCGCGCATGGAATGCAAGATCTGCTGGTGGGTGTACGACCCGGCCCAGGGCGACGATGTATGGCAGATTCCGCCCGGCACGCCGTTTTCCGCCCTGCCGGAACACTGGCGCTGCCCGGTATGCGATGGCGCACGCGACCAGTTCATGGTGCTGGACGCCCCGGCATGAGTCCCGACCTTGACCCAAGCCTGCAACTGGAACAGCTGTTCCGCCAGATTGCCGACACGCGCATGCAGGGCATTCCCATCCTCAACCCGGCCTTGCAGGTACAGGCCATCGGCTTTCGCCAGTGGGAGGGCCCGCACGGCTTGCTGTGGGTGGGCGTGCTGCTCACCCCCTGGTTCATGAACCTGCTGTTGCTGCCCGCCGCAGCCGACAGCCTGCCACCGGTGCCACCGGGGGGCGAGGTGGTGGTGGCGCTGCCGGGTGACGCCCTGCCCTTCATGGCTGGCCATGAAGACGCACTGGGCGACTACCGGCTGTGCTCGCTGTTTTCGCCGGTGCTGCAATTTGCCGATCAGGCCAGCGCCTGTGCTACGGCGGAAGAAGTACTCAAGCTGTTGTTTCCACCGGCACAGCCCGCCGCACCGGATTTGTCCCGCCGTCGCCTGTTTGGACTGAGCCGATGAATACCGACCGGATTCACATTGTCCTGAGCCAGAACAAGGACAGCACGACTGCCGTTCGCGTAAGCTGGCCGCGCATGGAGGCCGAGCGCTTGTTCATCGGCCAGTCCGTGGCACAGGTCGAGGCCATGACACCCCTGTTGTTCACCCTGTGTGCCAGGGCGCAGAGCCTGGCCGCCAGACTGGTGCTGCAACAGGCGGCCGGTCAGCAGGCCACGGCAAGTGATGAACAGCATGCCACGCTGACACTGGAAGCCGTGCGGGAAACCCTGCGCAAGCTGCTGCTGGACTGGTCGCAGGCTTTTGACGGCGCTCCGGCAGCAGCACAGTGGACCGCACAATGGCGCGCGGCACAGGATCTGCCCACCCTGCGCAGTCTGGCCGAAGCCTTTGTCTACGGCGAGGACTGCCAGCACTGGCTGCAACGCGGCGAAGACGGCTGGCTGGGCTGGCTGAGGCAAGGCGATACCGCACCGGCACGCTGGCTGCGCATGCTGGATCAGCCGCTGCCGGGCTGTACGCTGCTGCCACCGCTTGGCGCTGGCATACTGGCGGCGCATCTGGCCGACTGGCTGCGTCCCGGCGGGCCGGTGTGGCAAGGACAAGCATGTGAAGTGAGCGCACTGGCACGCGAGGCGGATCAACTGCCCGGCATGCTGGAAATGAATTTACGTCCCCGCGCACGGCTGCTGGCGCGGCTGCTGCAACTGGCGCGCTGGCTTAGCGGCACACAGAAACTGCAAGCCAGTGTCGCCAGCCTGCCCGATGGTGCCCTGGCGCTGGTGGAAACCGCACGCGGGCCGCTGTTGCATCTGGCGGCGCTGGATGCAGCAGGCCGCATCAGCCGTTACCGGGTGCTGCCGCCCACGCTGTGGCATGCGCATCCGGAAGGGGTATTGCGGGTAAGCCTGGGTTTTCTGGCCAATGCCAATGCCGCAGAATGGCAGCGCCAGATCAGCCTGATCGACCCCTGTGTGGCATACAGCGTGAGCAAGGAAACAGAATATGCATGAAATGTCACTGGCCGAAGGCATCGTCCAGTTGCTGGAAGACCAGGCCAAGGCGCAGGACTTCAGCCGGGTCAAACAGGTGTGGCTGAGCATAGGCGAGCTGGCCGGGGTGGAAGTGGAAGCACTGGATTTTTGCCTGGAAGTGGTCAGCCGCGACACGCTGGCCGATGGCGCGCGCTTTCACTTTGTCCGCCAGCCCGGTGCAGGCTGGTGCCTGGCCTGCAGCCAGAGCGTGGCCGTCCATGCCCGCTTTGATGCCTGCCCACTGTGCGGCAAGCATCAGGTGCAAGTAACCGGTGGCGATGAAATGCGCGTCAGCGAACTGGAAGTGGAATAAGCCCCGCACCATGAATACCGGCAAGTGGCCACCGGCCGCTGCCATCAGAATGAAAAACAAGGAGAGGCAGCAATGTGTACCGTTTGCGGCTGCAGCAAAGGCAATGTGAAGATTGAAGGCCGGGCTCCCGGCGGCGTGAAGTTTCCGTATCGCCCGCACCATGCGCATGATCATGGCCATTCCCACGACCACGACCACGACCACGACCACGACCACGACCACGACCATCATCATGTCCACGCCCGCCCGGCACCGGCAAGCCCGGCAGGCCAGGCGGCAGAACATCAGCCCACGCTCAGCCAGCAGGCGGGTGGCGCGGCGCTGCATTACGGTCAGGGCGCGGCCCATGCCCATGCGCCGGGCCTGAGCCAGGCGCGCATGGTGAAAATTGAGCAGGACATCCTGTCCAAGAACGATGGCTATGCCGCGCAAAACCGCCAGTGGCTGCGCGACCGTGGCATCTTTGCGCTGAATCTGGTGTCCAGCCCCGGTTCGGGCAAAACCACCCTGCTGGCCGAAACCATCCGCCAGCTGGGCAGCGACACCCTGGTATACGTGGTGGAAGGC
>NZ_JAELUD010000110.1:0-8956 GCF_016429185.1 Aquitalea sp. ASV11 | reverse complement strand
GGTCCACTACCCGTCGATCTACATCGTCGAATCGGGTGAGGATGTACTCCAGCATCATGAAGTTGGTTAGCAGGATGTCTGGTGGGATATCCGCCATGGCATCGCGCTCAGGTTTCTTTTCCTGCCCTGTGTAGCGAGCTACAGTGAATGGCTGCGCATCGGGTGCATAGCCATGAAGGAACTTATCCAGCTCTTCCAGTTGGCTGTTTGCCAGCGCGTTCATCGGGTAGATCACGATAGCCCGCGTGCGTGGCTTACCGCCCTCTGCTTTGGCCTTGATGATGCGGTCAATGATGGGAATGAAGAAGGATAGCGACTTGCCAGATCCCGTCCCGGTAGTCACCACATAGCTCTGCCCCGATTGCCCCTTGGCCAGTGCCTGCAGTTGGTGTGCGTAGAGGTGAAGTGGCTGCGGGTTTCCCTCAGGCTTTCCGACTTGGAAAACATCTGCGCACTGGGGATGTAGAACACCCGCAGTTGCCAGCGACTGCACGGTACCTTTGCGCTGATAGTTGGGGTTGATCTGCACCAAGGGCTCGGGCCAGTAGCGGCCATCCTGGTATTGACGTTCGACTTCCTGCTGAATGTCGCGTGCGGCAATGCGAACAAAGCTTCGCGAGAAGTCACTATAGCGGCCAACTAACTGGTTGCGAAATTGAAAAACGTCATCCATTGTTTTTCTCTCCCTGTTCTTTTTTCTGGGGGCGTGATCCCCCCATGGCTCTAGCGGTCCAACTGCGTGTCAAAGCTGTTTGTGCTGCCATTTGGCCCCTCTGCCTTTGCCAATTGGTTCGATCAGTCCCTCCGCCTTCATTGCACGCAAAATCACGCGCACCATGTCGCGGCTAATACCAGGGCATGCCTCTTCGATTTCAGAGATGGAGAAGGGGAGTTGGCGCTTGAGAATTTCTGAGCGCACGCGGTCGCCCTTGGCACCTCGTCCTCGCTCGATGGTGCCGACGCGCTCTTCGAGCTCCTTGTAGGCTCGCAGTAGTGCACTCCAGAAGTAGTCGAGCCACGGTGCGATGTTGTGAGCAGCTTCGTGCCAGCCTTGAGAGCTGGCCTCCAGCGTTTCGTAGTAGCTCTCCATCGACTCCTCGAAGATGCGTTCCAGGCTGATGAAGCGGCCCACCACATAGTCGAAGTGATATAGCAACAGCAGGGTCAGCAGCCGTGCCATACGACCGTTGCCATTCGGGAACGGGTGGATGCAGAGGAAGTCGAGGACGACCAGAGGAACCAGCACCAATGGGTCCGCCAAGCACTGATCCAGTGCCGAACGGTAGCGCGCGATCAGGTCCGCCATCACGATGGGGGTGAGATGCGAGGTGACCGGGCGAAAGCGGACGCGCGAGCGGCCATCTGGGTGGTGCTCGATGATGTCGTTGTTTGTCGCCTTCCAGTGCCCGCCCTGCTGGGGCATGTATCGGTACAGCATGCCGTGGAGCTGCAGGACAGTGCTCTCGGAGAACGGCATTTGCTCGCCGCTTTCGTGGATCAGGTTCAAGGCATCGCGATAGCCTGCTACCTCCTGTTCGGATCGGCTCTGCGGTGTGGCATTCTTGAGCATCAGCGACTTGAGCCGGTGCGCCGCGACGACCACGCCCTCCAGGCGGTTCGATGACTCGGTGGACTCGACCGCGGCGACCTGCCGCAGATCGCTCAAGACCTCGGGTGATTGCGCCGCAAAAAGCTGCTGCTTGCCCCTGTACTCACCCAGGGCGCGCAGTGTCGCCAACTGCTGCGCATCGAAACGCAGCTTGGCGAGGTAGTCTGGCGAGAGTGATTGCATGTAGCAGCATCCGGGTGAGGGGAAATGGGGTAATGTTACAGTATATGAGGGTATTTTTGATAGCTATTACCCCAATAAAGCTGCGAATGCCCCATTCTGCTGCATGCTTTGAGTCCATGCACACCAATGTAACTAGCCGCACTCGGATGGATAACGCCCTGACAGGCAAGTCAGTCTCAATTCTCACGGGGCGCAAGGCATGCCCACTCCGCGCTTGGTGCGCCGTTCCGTAGTACTTCCGCAGCTTGGCGCTGCGGTGCTCAAGGCTGCGGGCGGAGGCATCGCCAGTGGCCTTGACGTCTGCGCTCCATCGGTGGCGGAATCAAGTGACCATGATGCCATGGGCGTGGTTGCGCCAGAGATTTCGCCCGCGGCGTTGAATCTCCGCTGTGAAATTGCCTGCCTTGTCAATTTGGATCCAACCGATTATGAGGAGCGAGTGTGTTGATCTTCCTGGATACTGAGTTTACAGACTTCATCGACTGTGAATTGATCAGTATTGGCATGGTTAGTGAGGATGGCCTGCATGTGCTCTATCTAGAAGTGCAGGACTTTGACCGCTTGAAGTGTAAAGCCTTTGTGCAAGCCGCAGTGTGGTCTCAGCTTGGCAAGGTAGATGGTGCGAGCATAAGCAAGGCGGCCCTAGCCGACAGGTTGCGCCAATGGTTCGATTCGCTGCCGCATGACGTGGTGTTGGCCTGTGATTCTCAACATGACCTGGATCTGTTGGCTGATGTGCTGGATGGCACTTGGCCAGCCAATGTATCCGGCTGGCTTGATCTGAGGGAATGCCAAACCAACCCAGCATTTGATCGTGCCGCGGCGACATACCATGCAACGACAGGGCAACCATGGCACCATGCATTGTACGACGCTTATGCACACCGGGCAGGCTGGCTTGCGGTATCGAATGCTGGCTAGGGGGGGGGGCTCACTTCTTCAGGGATGGGGTGGCCTTTGGGGATGATAATGATTCTTCATTTTCTATGAGTAGTTGTACTTGCTCTTCAATTTCCTTCAGCAGCGTAGATACGTTTGCATGCTTACCTGACCGAACATACGCGAAGGTGAGTAATGCCAGTAGGTGCATATCGATCGCCGAGGCTATCTCGTCTAACTTCTCAATTGTTGGGTTTTTCAAACCTCGCTCGAGCGCGCTGACGTAGGTCCGGCTTGAGACTGTGTCGAGGGCTTCCTGCGAAACTCCCTTAGCGCGCCGTGCAGTGCGCAGTGAGTGTGCCAATCCGTCACGTAGAGACATGGGTTTTGTAATCTGTTCAAAACCCAGCATCTCGCCATGATGAACACTATAGGGCTACAATCTATAGTGTTCATTTTTTGCTGGTGACTTATGTTTCTGACGAAGGAAGGTTGGCGTACAAACAACCCTGTAGTGCAAGCCATAGCACATCCCGATACGGCATGGGATGCGGTCTTTTTTGGACTGACCCAAGCCACTTTTGTGGTCAGAGTGTGCCAAAACGACACAGCAGGGGGCATTGATGCGAATTGGTTGCTGGTGGCACGACCAGAAGTGCTAATGCAGCTGATGGCATCAGCGCAAGTAGGGGTGGGAGATGTCATGGTCATGCTCCCGCCCCAGGAGTCAAGTGCTGGTCAGTGGACCTGTGAGCGGATGATGTCGATAGCTGAGAAGACTGATCAGCGCGGAGTATTCCACGAGTATTCGACTGAGCTCCGCACATTGAGCACCCGGGCGATTCACGGTGTCGCAGCGGTAACTTGCTCCTATCGTTGGAAAGAGCATGGCCAGTGGGCCCTAGCACAATAACTAAAGTTTTGCGACTGGTCCCGGCTGTCGAGACGGAGCAGCTTTGGTGGTATATCCCAAGTAGATTGTTCAGAAAACATGCATGACGAGAGATCGATTGTTCAGCAGCTTATGTCAACCGCGCCACGAGGACGCCCCTTGGATACGGCTCTGCTCGCTGACCTTGGCATTAATGTCGACATATCCTCATCCCTTGCGGATAAAGGGTGGCTGACTGAGTTGCAGCCGCGGGTCTATTTGATGCGTGGCGATAGCCCGTCACTTGATGGAACGATTTGCTATTTGGCGACCCTTGTCGATGGATTGCACGTTGCAGAGAGAACGGCACTTTATTGGCGAGGGGTTCGGCACAATGTTTATTTCAGAGAGCCGATATTTCTGTGGGGGATTGGGACACTGGAAATCCCAAGCTGGGCTACGCGTTTATTTCCAATCACCTACAGAAATGAAATTATTTTTGATGATCAGCTAGAGTATTCAACTTGTCTTGGTAGTGCTCCTGGTCGGCACCCTGAAGTTCTCGTATCGAGTACTGAAAGAGCTGTTTTCGAACTGGTATCCACGTGTCAAAAGCCAGATCTACATGAAGGCGTCAGAAATTTACTCGCGCTTCTTCGTAACATCCGGCTCTCAATTCTGCAGGATTTAGCGGGCCACTGTGTCCACCGTGATACTGTTCTGCTCTTGAAGGAACTCGCAGATCAGGAGGGCTTGCCTTGGGCATCAAAGCTTAGTGGGTAGGGCAATGCTGCTTGTGGTCACTACTGTTGAGGAAGTGCCCGTGTAAATTGGAATCAGCCTCAGTTGCTTTTATCTTTCTTATGCTTACGCGGATGGTTCTTCAAAAGCGGGTCCGTCTGTTGACGAGATGGAGGAATAAGGGGCTGCTCCAATTGCTCTTGAGTAACACCATAACGAATAGCGTTGCCTAAATAACGCAATAGTAGCTCATCGTATTCATGTAACCTGGCGTTGAGCTCCTCGTTTTCACTCTCCAATTGCTCCAGCTTCTGCTCAAGCACAATGTGTTCTGGTAGGTGCTGTGGAGGTTGTTTCCCGGTTTTGAGTTGATAACGACAGGCCGCGACCTTATTTTCGTAAGCCTGTTTGATCTGTGGATGTGACTGAAGAGTTTGCCGGCTCCATTGATGATGTAACTCCTGCGCGACTAGGGTGACAATTCTTTCCCATGTTGGTGGCGCTGAATTTGCCCACTCTTTAATCAGGGCTGCAATATGCAGAATTTGTCGTTCGGTCAAGTGTCGTCGCTGGTTAGGTTTGCGAGGCGGCATTTTTATTCCGTTTCTGCTGAAATAGAAGGTTTTGAATCGCCTAAATGAATTAGCGTACCGTCCGGTATGTTTTGATCGTTGTGCAAGGTAATAATTGTGTCCAGTCGGCTAAGTGCAATTTTTTGATGCTCAAGCCAATTATTTACTCCGTAGGCCTGTTCTTGCTCTGCAGACTCCGCCAGATTTAGCAGTACTTCTGTATCCTGTTTCAGGACAAGGGCGCGAGCCTTCTGATCTTCATTTCCTTTGTCAACTAAGTGTTCATCACATGTCATGCAAGACCGATGCTTCGGGCAGGGGAGGGCTGACCAATCGTGTAGGCAAATTCCTAGATCGGTTACGTGTGCTGTAGTTGTCAATGAGCTGATAAATTCTTCACGTCTTACCGGGTCTTTAATGCGAATGGCGGTGTCCTGCATTAATCCTTTTATTTCAATATTTTGTAGTTTTTTATGAATGCTGGCTGCGAGTTGTACCCCGGTCATGTGGTTGTAGGCTGTATTTTGCCTGACATCCTTGCGGCCCATCCAGCGTGCGATTTCTAGCTGAGAGAGCCCCCCCTCGTTAGCCAAGGTATTCAGCCAGTGGCGAAACTGGTGTGAGGTGATTGTGAGCGGTTCGCCATTTTTTGCGTAATACCCTAGTCGGTCAAAAATTGATAACCCCATACTGCGACCCACGATGTAGTCGCTTATCTGCCCATCAGTCAGCAATGTTGCCGTACCATTCAATGTTCCTCTTTGTGATCCCAGGAAATTAATGCCCACCACAAATAGACACTCAGACAGACCATAGTGCCCTTGTCCTTGCGGGAAAATGTCTTGCTGCTCGGACTGCAAAGCGAGATAAAATTCTAAGTCGCTTTTAGCGATAGCTTGGATTAAGCGCTCTTTTCCTTGCTTTTTAACTAATGGTAGATTGGCTGTTTTGACGAACAGTCTGGCTGATGTATGATTTGTGAGGCCGACGATTTGTGCAACTTCATCCATACTGAATAGAGAGCCGGGCGGCATCGAATGCCATGGTTCAGGTAGTAAAGTTCTATTCGGATTGCTCGTGATAAACTGAGCGATGGCCCAAAATGGTTCGGTAATGCGTTGAATGTCATTAATTGCCCGCTTGGCCACATCCACCATGACGGTTGGAAGCCATTTAGTTTGCGTCTCGGTGTGCCCACCTTTTTCTGGGATGTAGCGTATCCCACAACGCACTGCAGGTTTTCCGTTCTGGTCAAGCAGCGGGACGTTATTCGTATCCTTCAGTTGTTCTTCCCGCCAGCATTCACGGGGTATGGTCAACAATTCGTTGATGCGAAATCCTCCACAGACAAGCAGATCGATTGCTCGTTGACGCAACAGATCACGATCTTCCAAATCCTTTCTATTGGAGATGTCCGCCAGGGCATTCATTACTTCTTCAGATGGTAGTTTGCGGTTGCGGTGTTCGTTAAATTCCTTGCCCACTCGAGCCCCGATGGCGCCACTAGTGTCGCTATTGCGTGGCACCGGATTCTTCCAATCAATCCGTATAGGAACCAGGCGATGCTTGTCTAGTAGCTTGGCTATTTCCGAAAGTTTTATGCCAATGCGATAAGCTGAGGAGTGCTGCTCCGACTGCAAGCAAAGGTTGATGGCGTTATCAAAGTCCGCAGGAACCAATGCCGTCGGTGTATTTCCTCTATCCCTTAGTGCCTCGAACAGGTAGCGCTGGGCACGTATTGCGACCATATGATCCAATGTCGCCAATCCTTTTTTCGCATGGCTCTCCCGGTAGCAAATAAAAGATTTCACGAATGAAGAAAAAGGCTCTGGAAATGGTTCCGCGTTTTTTGCTGTAGTTTTTGTGGCGAAATTGGCATTGAACCAAATTCGTTCAATCTTGCGACCACTACTGGCTCGTGATTTTTTTGGCACTTCCCAGTACATGGCATCCCAATGGATTGGGCCAAAAGGAATATTGGAGCGGGAAGTGTCGATAAACTTTACCAAGTTGAGCTCGGCCGCCTTATACGCCGCGGTTTGAAATTTCATCGATCATCCTCCATGTTGCGGGACATTTGGCATTGCAGAACTACCTGAGCGACAGCGCGAATGGTGGTGTCATGCATTTGAGTCATTTTTGGATCTGCACCACGTGAAAGATGCGCATCTCGATCAGCAATAAGCCAATCCAGTACTGCTTCATGTGGTGCATCGTGCCAAGCTTGAAATTTAAAGCACGTATAGCAAGCGGTGGGTGCCGATAAGCCGCAAAATCCAAAACTGCCACAGGTGCCGATGTTTTTCAGTTGATGATCATTGTGGTCCAAGAATTTGATACGACTGGCGGGGTCATTGCCGCGGGGTGCTTCGCTTTCCGAGGGGATCAGCATGCCCATGAATGCCTGCGCCACAGGGGCTAATCGTAGCGCCAAGGCCTTGTCGAGGCGCACGACAACATCCGAACGCGTATTGAAATACACCATGACGTGCTGGAGGTCGGTGTGATCCAGTGCCTCGGCCAGTTCCATAGGGGAGGCCCCTTCCTGTACCAGTCGGGTTGCGAAGGTATAGCGCAAGCGGCGAGGGGTCAGGTGGAGTGGTCCTCCAGCTGCCGATTTGAGATCAAGAGTGGTTACGATAAGGTAGAGTGCATTATTGAACCATTGGTTATCTCTGCGATATGCATCGGATTCGAAGTCAGTGCCCAGAAGAGCCTCTTTAGGGACTTCACGTCGGAATAGCGACTGGGCAAAGCGAATTGGATTGTGCTCTAGCAAAGCCAATCGTCTAGAGCGGGTATTTTGCTCGATCAATTGTTCCAGTAACTGACCGATTTCCGGCACCAGCGAGCGGGTTTTGAAACCACTGCGCTTATTGACTTGCCCTTTCTTGATTCGTGGCAGGCGGAGCTCATAAATAAAGCTACCGTCAGCCTGCTTGGTTGTGAGCAAGTCCTCCTCGTTCAGGAGGATGAGATTTTTGGGATTTGTACCAAAAGCAATAAACAGCCATGCTGCCGCAAGCAGCTCAATACTCAGTGTGGCGGTTTCACCAGCACGGTGCAGGTGTGCTATCAGGGCTTCTATTTCAACCTGACGCAGGGGGCCCTCATCGGGATCGTCGCGTAATACTGCCGCACCTTTCAGGTTGCCACCAATGGTGCGGTTCTCCAGTTCCGCTGCGACTTCTTCGTCGAATCCTTCGCATTGGGCATCGGTGCACCACAGATACCAACGACGGTATGCGTCTAGGTAATTAGAAACTGTTCCTAAAGAAACGGTTTCTCTCAAGTGCTTGTGCAGCACTTCAAATAATATAATGTCGTATTTCGTGGGGTCATTAATATTGGTGGCTGTATTACTTGCGGCAATGAAACATGCCTTTAGCCAATTGAATTGTCCAAAAACATAGCGTGGGTTGCTTCGGCGAATGAAATTTCGGAAGTACGCCTCAGTGGATATTAATATGGGGCCTTGCTGTAACGGCATTAGATCCCAGTTCAACACTTCCGTCGCACTCAGCCGCCATTGTGTACCCGAGGTATCGATGCTTGCACCTGAAAGGGCAATGACCGCCGTCTGGTCATCGGCTTCCGATGAGGTATCGGTGAAATTGAATGTAGATTGCATAGAGTGATTCATTTCTTCCAACCCTTCTGCTGCATTCGCAATAGTTTCTTGTTGGCGGCATTCCGGATGGCGCGTCTGGCATAGCGGAGTGGCATCGTTGAAGTCGGGCTCCAACCCATCGCATATTTTTGATCGCGCAGACTTATTTCCGGATCACTACCTTCTTCCTCATTCAATTCGACCCAGCGATCGTTCCAGTCATGACGCAAAAGGTGATGGCACAGACCGGCCAGGATCGGATAATGGCGACGTAGCTTCTCAACGACTTTACGGAAACCTCGGCTGCCTAGCGGCTCACCACGATTATTGACAAAGAGGTATGGATGCTTGGCTGCCGCAGGAAACTGCTGCCGATTTGCCCGGTGGCGCGTAATCCATTCATCAAGCAAATCACGCAGCTTGGTATCAAGGAGTAGCAGGCGTCCGAAAGTCTTGGTTGCAGGTGCGGGGGTGCGGGGCTCTTCCGGATC